>NZ_RAWR01000072.1:0-42654 GCF_003986945.1 Corallococcus sp. AB018
CGTTGGGGCCGTGCACGGTGCCGGCAGCGGGCCGGCCGGGCTTCACGTTGGGGGAGGGCGAGGTGGAGCTGGGGCTGGGCATCCACGGCGAGCAGGGCGTGCGCCGGGTGGCGTTGCAGCCCGCGGACGCGCTGGCGGACACGATGTTGTCGACCATCGTGGAGGACCGGAAGGTGGGCCGGGGCGACCGGGTGGCGTTGATGGTGAATGGGCTGGGAGGGACGCCGCCCATGGAGCTGGCCATCGTGACGCGCCGGGCGCTGGCGTTCCTGGCGGAGCGAGGCGTGACGGTGGAGCGCGCGTGGCAGGGCACGTTCCTATCGGCGTTGGAGATGCCGGGGTGTTCGCTGACGTTGCTGAAGGTGGATGACGCGCGGCTCGCGCGGTTGGACGCGCCGACGGAGGCGCCAGCGTGGCCGGGTCGGGGGCGGGTGGTGACGCGGCGCCAGGTGGTGCCCACGCGCGCCGCGCTGCCAACGGTGAAGGGGCATCCGAAGCCGCAGCCAGAGATGCCACAGGTGCGGGCGGCGGCGCTGGCGGTGGCGGACGCCTGGGACGCGGCCGAGGCTCGGCTGACGGAGCTGGACAGCAAGGCGGGGGACGGGGACCTGGGCTTGAGCCTGGCGCGTGGCGCGGCGGCGATCCGCGCGTTGCCGGAGGGGGCGTGGGCCACGCCGTCGGGTGCGTTGACGGAGCTGGGACAGGCGTTGCGCCGGAGCATCGGCGGCAGCTCCGGGCCGTTCTATGCGACGGCGCTGCTGCGAGCGGCGCGCTTCCTGGCGAGCAAGCCGTCGGACGCGGCGGCCTGGGCGAAGGCGTTCGAAGTGGGTGTGGAAGCGGTGTCGGAGCTGGGTGGGGCGCGGCCGGGAGACCGGACGATGGTGGATGCACTGCACCCGGCGGCGGTATCGCTCGTGCGCGCGGTCCGGGAGGGGAAGACGCTGGGGGAGGCGTGGGCGGAGGCGACGCACGCGGCGGAGCAGGGCGCGGAGGCGACCGCGAGCATGTCGCCGCGACTGGGCCGGGCCAGCTACCTGGGTGAGCGCGCGAAGGGGGTTCCGGACGCGGGGGCGGTGGCGGTCGTGATCTGGATGAAGGCGCTGGGTGCGCGCGCGGGGTGACGCAGGTCAGGCTTCGTTGTCGGGCAGGAGCGTGAGGAGGAGTTCGTCGTCGGGGCCAAGCGGGCGCCAGCCGGGCGGAGGTGGTGATGCGAGGAGTGAGTCTCCCGCGCGGCTGACACGCGCCTCATGGGTTTCTGGCGTGAAGGCGCCCAGTCGGGCAAGCAGCTTGATCACCTGGAACCGGGTCGCCTCATCCGTGATGACTGGCCAGCCCTCGGGAAAATCCCCTGCCAACTCGCGCGCGAAGACATCACGCAGGAGGCGAGTCACCTGCCGACGCTGCGCCGCCTCGGAGAGCAGACCGTGGAAGACCTGAATCGCGGCAACATCGTCCTTTCCGAGCTCCGCGGCGAGCTTCAGCAAGGGAACGGTGGGACGCGAGTTGGCGAAGTCCGTGAGCGAAGTGTGGCCGCGTTCGCGGACTCGCTCATACATTCGAACCTTCCAGTTTCCCTGCCACGAGCGTCCGTCGGTCATCGTCGTCTCGAGGGAACGAAGCGCACCGGAATGTCATAGATGTTCATGTACTGCGCCACGATGTCCAGGACCTCGTTTCGCGTCAACGTCCGGCCGAAACGGGTTTCCGCTTTGCGGAGTTCACTCATGATCAATTGGTTCCACTCCCTGGGCCACGTGCGTCCCAGTTTCCAGTCTCCGCCGCCGTGAATCGCCTCGTGGTGTGACTGCTCCAGACGGACGCAGAACTGGTCGATGCTCATCTCGCCCGTGAATCCGCGCTTCTCGAACCACTCGCGATGCTCCTGCGGCAGGACGTGGTGCTTCGGTGCGCTGGACATCCCGGCTCCGGCCCTGCCGGTCTCGTGCATGGCGCGAACTTCGGGGCTGTCTCCCAGCGCCTCGCGCACACCCTTGGGCAGGTCCTGCTTCGCCTGCGCCATCAGCACCTGACCCGCGTGGATCCGGACCGCCGCGCTGACGACAGGCGCGGAGATGACGCCCGCCTGCACCAGCCTGCGCATCCGCTCGACCCACTCAGCGGTGACGACGATGCGCGAGCCCAGCATCACGCCTCCCGAGCCCATCACGAGCCCGACACCGAGCGTGACGGGAGCGGCGGGGGGCGGCCTTGGCAGCGTCGCCTTCAGGGCTGAAACCAGCGTGAGCATTTCGAGGAACTGGGCCGCCGCGACGACCCGCCCGCCGCGCTCCATTGCTCCGCGTGCACCTTCTTGGATGGACTGAAACTCCCGGGTGAGTTGCCCCATCAGTTCGGGCATCGCGGTCGCAGTGGCCTGCACCTTGTCGGGGTCCATTGACGCGAGCGACGTCATGGCGGGCTCGATCCGTTTCCGCACACGGTCCAGGTCCACGAACAGCCGCTCGACTCCGTAAAAGGGGCACTCCCGTTGGATGACCTCCGCGAGCCGCAGGAAGTCGAGCCATGTGGCCAGCAGCATCGCTCCTGACATGACGGCCTCGATGCGCGGACCCGTCAGGCGGAGGATTCCTGCTCGCATGTCCTCGTCCTCGATCGTCTCCGATGCGTCCGCGAGCGAAGTGACTCTCGCCGTCGCGCCCCGCAGCCATGGCACCTGGATGGAGCCATAGTCGGTGTACCGGGTGAAGACGCCGTCGGAACCTCCCAGACCCTTCGTGTTAGCAGCGAGCCTGGGGAGCGTCCGGGCGACGCCATCCACGGTGTCCTGCACTTCCCCAAGGGCTTCGATGACTGCCTGATGGGTGAGCGGATCGAACGAATCCCCACCTGCTCGGGTCCGGGGGGCAGGGAAGCGCCGACGCTCCGGCGAGTCCGTTGGTGCGAAGGCCGCCCTCTGGCGAAGCACACGCGAACCGCTACGGCGCTCAGGCGCCTCCACGCCCGCGCATCCTGAGACAATCAACACCGCGCACAACGACAAAACCCAATCGCGCATGGGCCCTCCCTGTGTCGAGGCCTATCCGGGAAGCCGTACAGGCGACACGCGGCGCGCGGGACGCCGGGCCGGGAGCACGTCGATGAGCGACTGTGCTTCCTCCCAGCCCACTCCAGGCAGGATGACGTGCGAACCCGCCACGTCGATGCGCACGTGTCCGATGCCGTAGCCGCGCTCCAGCGGCCCCTGCCTCGCGCGCACGGACTGGATGCGAGAGCGCTGCACCACCGTCGTGCGCCTGCGCCAGAAGCCCTGGCGCACCACCACCAGGGCTTCCGTGAGGAGCCATCCCTGGAAGCGCCAGTCGAACCAGGCTCCCAGCAACTGCGCGGGCAGCAGCAGCCAGGCCACCGCGCCCCAGGCTCCCCAGAACCAGGTCGCTGGCGCCGCCACCAGCACGCTCAGGCCCACCGCGCGGACGCGTGCCCGCAGGAGTGCCTTGGGATGCGCTTGCTGGAATGGCATCGCATCAGGCAGCTCAGGCACGAACTCCCGCAGCAGCTCCGGCATGCGCGCCGTGGGCACCACCGGCACCAGCAGCTCCGCGCGGTCCGAGGCCTCCTTGCCCGTGCGAACGCCCGCTGTCTCCACCTCCACCGAGCCGAAGCCCAGCGTGCGGCGCAGGAACGGTTCATCCAGCACCACCTGCTGGATTCGCGCACGCCGCACCGTCACCTGCCGGCGGGTGATCAGCCCTCCCACCGCTCGCAGGTGCGTGCCCGTGTCCACCAGCCGGAAGCCGTGGAACCGCAACACGGCTCGCGCGCCACTCACCAGCCACAGGCCGAACAACCCCGCGAGCGCCGCCACCGTCGCGGCCAACCAGCCCATGCCCGGCGCCGCCACCGCGTCCCAGTGCGCCTCCATCCACGGCAGCAGCAGCTTGTGGAAGGTCTCGGTGATTTCGTGCAACGCGCCCATCACCACCGCGATGACGCCCAACCCCAGCGCGGTCGCGCCGTAGAGCAGCAGGCCTCCCAGGTGGGCTTCGGAGAGGACGCGTTCCTCCGGCGCGGCTTCGCCGGGCAGGAGCACCGTCGCCGTGCTTTCGCCTCGCACAGTCTGGAGCGCGTGGATCAGCGCCTGTGCATCCTCCGGCGTCAGTCCTCGAAGGTGGCCGTCCGCCTTGCCGCCGGAGGCGGTCTCCACCTTCACCTCCACCAGCCCGAGCAGCTTCGACACGAAGGGCTGCAAGACCTCCGTGTTCTGCACCCGCGCGGCTTCGATGAAACGTGAAGTGCGCGTGAAGACGCCGGATCGGATCTCCAACTGGGCATCCACCACGCGGTAGCTCGTCGTGGCCACTTCATAGAGCATGGTGGCGAGCAGCAGCACGGCCGCGCTCAGCACGATCACCCAGAGGACCACCGGCAGGCCGCGCTCACCCGCGAAGTACGTGGGCAGCAACGCGCCCAGGAGCATGCGGCCAATCGTCCCCGACAGGGGTACCAACGCCGCGAGCGGCGCCTTCGCGCTCAGCCGCTTCCAGGACACCTCCTCCGGCGTGGCCAGCGCCACCGGCTCAGACGACATCGTCGGCCTCGCGCCGCACCAACCGCTCGCGCAGGGCGTCCGCGGTCTCCCGCGTCAATCCGGGAATCTCTCCGTCCGCGCCACTGCCCGCAGCCGTGTAGATCTGCAGGCGCGCGAGCCCCAGTGACCGCTCGATGGGGCCCTGGTGCACGTCCACGTGCTGGATGCGCCCCGCCGGGATGGACACCACTTCGTGCAGGAGTACGCCGTGGGAGATGACCAGGTCGTGCTCACGCAGCGCCCAGCCCCAGCGCTCGTGCGCGCGTTGCGGATACCACGACGTCAACACGCTCAATCCCAGCACCACCGCGCACGGCAGCAGGAACGGCCAGTGCTCGTTGCCAGCGAAGCTCAACCCCAGAGCCACGGCGAACGCGATTCCACCGTAGATGCCCATGCGCAGGAGCGCCCGGATGCGGAACAACGTGAGCGCTCCACGAGGAAGGCGTTCCAGCGTCGGCAGAGGGGCGGTCATGGGGAGCCTCCGAGGGGACCGCGAATCTACTCCATCAAGCCTGTAAAGCTGAACAGGGCTTCATGTTACGGCGCCTGACGCAGGCCGAACGCGGCGCGGTGCGGGTCCTCACACGGCGCGACGCGTGCTCCATCGGGCATGACGTGCGTGCCGTTGGCCACGAGCCCTCCACCCTCGACGACCGCGGCGAGGGCGCGGTCCAGGTCGTCGACAGCGAAATAGAAGAGCCAGTGCGGATGGATGTGCGGGAGGCGCGCGGTGCTACAGGCCGCCCCCACGCTGCGCCCATCCTCATGCCAGGTGAACTGTTGATACGTCCCGACCTCGGGGGACAACTGGAGTGCTTCCGTCGGCCGCCAGCCGAACAGGCCGCTGTAGAGGCCCAGGGCGCGGGCATGGTCGGCCGTGTGCAGTTCGTGCCACGCCAATTCCGCGTGTGTGTTCCGCCCGGCCCGGGAGGTCATTGCGACCACCGCGCCCAGCGGATCCCGCAGCACGGTGGAGGCGATGCCTTCCGTGGACCGCCTCGGCGGCCCGAGACGCTCCGCGCCGAGCGCGACGAAGCGCTCCACGGAGGACTCCAGGTCGGAAACGTGGATGTGTCCCAGCCAGTGACTCGGAGCACCACGGGCGGCGGCGGCTTCGGGCAGCAGGGAGACTTCCCACGCGACGTCCATTCCCAGGACGTCCAGGTAGAAGCGCCGCGCCTCGCCGGGCCTGGGGGAGCGCAACTCGTACCAGCAGAAGCCGTTCTTCATCGGGCTTCTCGTAGTGGACGGGCCCGGAAGAAGTAAAGCCGTGCTCAGCTGGGGGCGCTGGCGGAGTCCTGGGAGAGCACCTCACGGAGTTCATCGATGCTGACGGAGAGGAGCACGGTGTCACTCACCGAATGCACCAGTCGCGTCGGCACGTAGATGCGCCCCGCGTGGAAGTAGTTCCAGTAGACGCCGAACTGCTCGGAAGCTTCCGAAGTCAACTTCACCTGGATGGTGTCGATCTTCCAGGTCTCGCTGTCGATGGACAGGGTCTCCACGTTCCCGAGCGCCTGACCTCCGGCCGTGACGACCATACGGCCCTGGGTGACGCTTTCCGCGAATTGCATGGGGGTTGTTCCTCCGTTCGCTCACAAAGGTGGGGATGCCGCGAGTGAAGTGCCGTCATCCATCCGCACGGGTGACGGACGGGGCTCCGCATGCCTGCCCAGCGAAGCAGGCGTGAGCCGGATGAGCTTCATCTCCTGTCAGGGGTGGCCCGAAGCCCGTCCGGCGAGCTCCGCCCCGTTCGGGTCCGCCTGGAACGGGCGGGCGTCCCAGGGCAGCATCAGGCGGAAGGTCGTTCCGGTGCCGGCGTCGCTCGTCAGCTCGACCCTTCCACCGTGCGCCTGGGCGCACCCCCACACCAGCGTCAGTCCCAGTCCCCAGCCCTTCGACGGCCCCGTCTTCGCGGAGCGGGTCCGGATGAAGGGCTTGAAGATGGCCTCCTGGTCGGCACGCGCGATCGCCGGCCCCTGGTTGTGCACGGAGGCTTGCGCATGCGCGCCGGTCGCCGTGACGGTGAAGGTGATGCGGCTGTCGGCCGCTCCGTACTTGAGGGCGTTGGTGCCCAGGTTCCACAAGGCTCGACGCAGCTCTTCGGCGCTCCAGATGCCCCGGACGTGCTCCTCCGCCTCGAGCACGAAGCGCCCTCCATGGAGCATCGTCAGCTCCTCGACGACGTCGTGGGCGATGCTCCCCAGGTCACACGTGTCGAGCCGGAGCGGCAGCCGTTGGCCCGCTTGGATGCGATTGGCGTCGAGCAGGTCCCGTACCATCTGGTCCGCCCGTTCGATGTTCCGGTCGATCCGCAGCGCCAGGTCGCGTCGCGCCTCCAGCTTCTCCGGATCCCGGAGGAGCGCGTGCGCCCCCATCTTCGCCGTCGACAAGGGGCCACGGAGATCATGGGCCAGGATGGTGACGAACTGCTCGCGGAGGCCGCGCTCGGTCTCGAGCGCTTCGACCTTCTCCTGGAGGTTCGTGTACAGCCGGGCGTTCTCCAGGTGGACGCTCAGGTGCTGGCCCAGCGTCTGGAGCCGCTGCTTCTCCCGGCCGGTGAACTCACGGGTGTTGGTCAGCCCGACGTAGAGCACGCCCGTCAGGGCCCGGTGGGCGGGCAGCCGGACCCCGAGCACGGAGTGGATCCCTCCCTGGCGGAGCGACTCGCTCACCTCGAGCGTCGTGGTCGTGGCGTCCCGGAGGGAGTAGGTCTCCTCGCCCGCCTCCACGATGCTCCCGGGAAAGGACTTGGGGTCCAGGGAGGTCGCGTAGTGTTCCAGTTGCTCGTTGCCGGCTCCCGCGGAGGCCGCGGTGACCAGGCGCTCGTCCTCTGGCGCGTACAGCAACAAGGCGCAGCTCTGGGCGCCCATGGCCTCCAGGATGATTTCGAGCAGCTCCTTCAATTGGCTCCGGCTGCGCGGTTCGTCCAGCCTGAGCGCCTCACTGGCCACCTTCTGGAGGAGCCGCAGGTAGCGCTTCTCCGTCTGTTCTTCCTCCAGCAGGTGTTTGCCGAAGAGGTCCGCGACGGACTCCATGGCGACGTGCAGCTCGGTGTAGAGCTGCTCGACGTCATGCCCGTCGGGCTGCTCGTCCGGAGGCGTGTTGGCCCAGGTCTGGGTGATGCACCGCCCCAGGATGGCGAACTCCTCGACGACCTCACCCACATGGAAGCCCTGGCGAAGCCGTGCGGACACATGGCTTTCAACGTGCTGCCGCTGCTGGTTGTCGCCATCACCGCCCGATGCCCGCGCTTCCGCGAGGGACGCGAGATAGATGGGCATGACGTTCCTGAACTCGGGCTGTTCCAGGCCACGGGCGGATGCGGCCCGGGTCGCCTCGTCCATCCAACACTGGATGATCTCCGAATGATGGCTCCGGATGATCTCCGCGATGCTCGCCATGGTCCTTCCCCTGTCAGCAGAATCCCTTGGGGCCACACAATCCCCGGCGGATTCCAGACACGAGCAGCGCGGCCGCCAGCGGGTATTGCCAGGCAATTGATATAAAGGTGGCCGTCGCGGACCCCTGATGCAACAGAAGGACCGATCGGGGAGGCACCTGCCCCATGGCAGCAGGCAGTCGTAAGGGCGGCCTGGCTGCCTAGACGTCGATGCCGTCCCGCCGCAGCTCGTCCGCATGGGCGAGCTGCGCCAGCGTCCCCGGCGGAGGCGTGTACCAGCCGGGATCGCCCTCTGCCTCCAGCCGGTCGCGGACCTTGAGGATCGTGAACATGCCTCCCATGGTGATCTCGTCGTAGGGGCCCTTGCCGCCGACCATGGGAATGGAGTTCGCGGGCATGGGCATGTGGTGCATGCCCGCCATGTCCCCCATGCCCGTCTGCCCCATCGTCATGTAGCCGGGCAGCAACGGGCGCACCTTCGCGTCCAGGCCTCCAGGCTTCACGCCGACCATGTTCGGCAGGTCGTGGCCCATCTGGTTCATCACGTGGTGGGTCATGTGGCAGTGCATGGCCCAGTCCCCGGGTTCGTCCGCCACGAACTCGATGGTGCGGGTGCTTCCCGTGGGCACGAGCACCGTCGTCTCCGGCCACTGCGCGCTCTCCGGGATGCGGCCTCCGTCCGTGTCCGTGATGCGGAACTGGTAGCCGTGCAGGTGGATGGGGTGGTGGTCCATCGCGCTCAGGTTGCCGAAGCGGATCCGCACCCGCTCGCCCTTGCGCACCACCAGCGGCTCCGTGCCCGGGAACGCCTTCGCGTTCATCGTCAGGATGTTGAAGTCCGTCATCTCGTTGGGGTCCGGACGCCGCGTGCCCGGGTCGATGCGCCACTCGTGCAGCATGATGGCGAAGTCGCGGTCCACTCGCGGCCCCACCGGCTTGCGAGGGTGGATGATGAACAGGCCCACCATGCCGAGCGCCATCTGCGTCATCTCGTCGTGGTGCGAGTGATACATGCACGTCCCCGACTGACGCACCGTGAACTCGTAGCGGTACGTCTCGCCCGGCGCGATGGCCTTCTGGTTCAGCCCGCCCACTCCGTCCATGCCGCTGGGGGTGAGGACGCCGTGCCAGTGCACCGTGGTGGACGCGGGCAACCGGTTCGTGACGTAGAAGCGCACGCGGTCGCCCTCCACCACCTCGATGGTGGGCCCGTGCACGTGGCCGTTGTAGCCCCAGCACGTGGCCTTGAGGCCGGGCGCGAACTCGTGCTCCACCTCCTGGGCCACCAGGTGGAACACCTTCACGCCTCCCACGTACTTCCACGGCAGCTTCGCGCCGTTGGGCACGACGACGGGGCGGTAGCCACGGCTCGCATTGCCGCCCGCGTCCGCCGGGGCCTTCGCCACGGGCACACTCGATTGCGCCTGGGCGGCACGGCCGTGCATCAGCAGGGCTCCCGTCGCCAACGTCGCGCCCGTGCGCGCGAGCAGCCCTCGGCGGGTGAGCGAGGGAGATTCGGACCGCGTGTCCTCGACGGGGCCCTGGGGTTCGTCAGTGGGCTTCATGGTGCTCATGGGTGGGCTCGGGAGAAGAAGTGGGAGCAGGGGCGGGCGCGGCGGTGGACGGCAGGCGTCCTCCCACGAGGCGCTCCAGGTCGGCCCGCGCCATCCAGTAGTCGCGGACCGTCTCCAGGTACGCCCTCCAGGCCTCCACCTGCTCGCGTCTCGCGAGGAGGAGGGCGGGAAGGCCTATCTGCATGGCGTTGTACTGGCGTTGTGACTCCTCGACGATGGTGGTGCGCAGCGGGAGCACGACCTTCTGGTAGCGCTCCGCCATGTTCCGCAGCGTCACCAGCTTCGCCCTCGCCGCGCGCACTTCCGAGCGGGCGTGGACGGCCAGCTCCGTCAGCCGGTTCTCGCCCTGGCGGTGCTGCGCCTCCAGCTTCGCGATGAGCGCCTGACGTTGATCGAAGATGGGCAGCTCCAGCGACAGCGTGGGGCCCAGCAGGCGCGGACCGTTCGCGTCGCGGTGCGTGTGCACTCCCACCTCCACGCGGCCGAAGTAGCGCGTGCTGCGCGCCAGCTCCAGCGCGTTCCACAACAGCGACGTCTGCTTGCGGGCCGCGTCGATGTCCAGCCGCTGCTCGATGGCCAGCGTCTCCAGACGCTCCAGTGAGGACTCGGCGGCGGGGACCTCCGGCAGCTTCCGCGCCAGCGTCCACTGGACCCTCGCGCCGTACAGGCCCATCAGGCGGGTGAGGTGTTCGCGCGCTTCGACCAGCGCCAGCTCATCCTGGGCCAGCTCCAACCGCGCCTGCTCCAGCGAGGCCTGTTCGGTGGCCAGGGCCAGCACCGTGATGTTGCCCGCGGCGCGCTGCCGGTTGGACAGGTCCGCCGCCGCGTCCGCTGCCTGGAACACCTCTCTGCGCAGCGCGACCAGCTGCTGCCGGGCCTGCACCTCCGTGAACGCCTGTCGGACCTCCGCCGTGGTGGCCAGCGCCTCGTGCGCCACGCGCAGCGTGTCCGCCTGGAACTGCTCCTTCGCCACGCGCTTGCGCAGCGGCAGCGTGAAGAGGTCCACGAAGCTCTGGACGATGGAGAACTCGGTCTCGGTGATGCCGTCCGAGGACAGAGGGAAGCCGATGCTCCCGTCGAAGGACGGGTTGGTGAGCAACCCGGCCTGCACCATGTCCGCCTGGGACACGCCCAGGTCCTCGTACGTCGCCTGGAGCGCGGGGTTGTTGAGCAGCGCCACCTCCACCGCACGGTCCGACGTGAGGTCGCCGGCCAGCAGGGCATCCAGGTGTTGCTGCACCTGCTCATCCTCCGGCGTCCCCTGATTCCATCGCGTCTTCAAACCCGTTCGCTCCTCCACGAGTGCCGCCACTTCCATGTGGCCGCGCTCCTTCTGGATGGACGCGCAGCCACCGAGCAGCAGAACCACGAAGAGCCAGGGGGATTTCCAATGCACTCGAGACCTCGAAAAGGGATGTGCCCTGTTGAGCAAGGGTCGGGCCATCGCGTCAGGTAGCGCAACCCCACGGAATGACGGCGTCCGGAGGAACACGCTCGCATGGGCACTTCGTGCGAGGTGTGACCGCCAACGTCACACTGTGATGCGCGGCGCGGCGTCCAGGCCGGGCGCTTCGAGCCGCCCCACACCGGGGATGAAGCGGCCCACGCGCGCCGCGTAGCGCTGATAGGTGTCGGCGTGCAGGCGCAGCAGGTGCTCCTCCTCCAGCCGCACCTGGAGCGACACCAGCAGCACGTAGTCGAGCCAGCCCATCACGGTCCACGCGCTCGGGGTCGCGAGCGCCATGCCCGTCACCACGACGAGCATCCCGCTGAAGATGGGGTTGCGCACGACGCCGAAGAGGCCTCCCGTCACCAGCTCCGTCCGGTCCGAGTCGATGCCGATGCGCCACGACGCGCCCATCTCCACCTGGGCGCGCACGGTGAAGATGAACCCCACGGCCACCAGGGCCCAGCCCGTCCACCGGAGCGCGCCAGGGACCTGCCACACGCCCAACGCTTGCTCCCCGATGGCCAGGTGCGCCGCGCTCCAGAGCACGATGGCCCCCATGAACAGCGCCATGCCCACGCCGATGACCCGCTGGAGCGGCGGGCCGGAGCGGTGCAGCACCAGCGCCGGGCGGCCCGTGCGGCGGCGCAGGCGCACCGACGGCAACACCATGGCGAAGAGGAGGAAGGCGAGGGTGGCGGCGGGTAGGGCCGGCCGGGTGAAGGTGGCGACGTCCATGGGAGACCTCCAGCTGCGTTCCCCCAGGCTGACGCCCGGCCCCGCGCGCTCTTACACCTGGTTTTTCACGCGGGCGCGCAGTCGCAGTCCACGCAGCCCTGCGCGCAGCAATGGCCGCACAGCTCCACCAACTGCTCGCCCAGGGCCTTCCGGGCGCGGTGCAGGCGCACGGCGGCGTTGTTGGCGGAGATGCCCGCCTCCCGCGCATACGTGGCCACGGTGAGCCCTTCCAGGTCCACCCGGCGCACGGCCTCCGCGTACTCGGGCTTGAGCGTCCCCGCGAGCCCCGCCACGCAGCCGCACACCGTCGCCTCCAGGCCGTTGGCGTCCTCGGTGGACAGCGGCTGCTCGTGGGCCAGGGACTCCAGCGTGGTGACCTCCCGCTGGCCCCGGCGGTGGCGGTCCACCAGCGCGTTGCGCAGGAGCCGGTAGAACCAGGCCACCGCGCTCTGCTCCTCGCGCAGCGCGCCTCCCTGTTCCATGCCCTTCACGAACGCGGCCTGCAGCACTTCGCGCGCCGCCTCCTGGCTCCCCACGCGCGGCGTGAGGAACGCGAGGAACGCGTGGTGATGGCGCAGCAGCGCGTCCATCGCTTCCGGTGACAGGCTCATGCCGGGACCTTTCGCGCGGCCCTGCGCGCCTTGATCCGCTCCTGGAACCCGTGCACCAGCGCGTAGAACGTGGGCAGGGCCAGCAGCGTGAAGAGGGTGGACGTGACGAGCCCGCCGACCATCACCACCGCCAGCGGACGTTCAATCTCCGTCCCGTGCAGCGGCAGCACCAGCAGTGGCAGCAGCCCGAGGATGGCCGTGCCCGCGGTCATCAGCTTGGGCCTCACGCGGCCGATGCTCGCCTCGCGGACGGCCTCCGCGAAGGGCTTGCCCCGGCCCATCAGGTCCTTCGTCTGCGCCACGAGCACCAGGCCGTTCTGCACCGCGATGCCGAACAGGCCGATGAGGCCCACCAGGCTGGACACGTTCCACGTCTCGCCCGCGATGAGCAGCGCGAGGATGCCACCCACGAACGCGTCCGGCAGCGTGGCCAGGATGACCAGCGCCTCCGCCACGGAGTCCAGCGCGAGGTAGAGCAGGACGAACACCGCCATCAGCGCCAGGGCGATGGCCACCGTCAGCGCCTGCGCCGCGCGCTCCTGGCTCTCCACCTTGCCGCCCACGTCCACGAAGTAGCCCGTGGGCAGCTTCAGCTGCGTGGCCAGCACCTCCCGTACCTCCGCCGCCGTGCTGCCCAGGTCGCGGCCGGACACGCCCGCCTCCACCGCGATGCGCCGGCTGCCGGCCTCGCGGCGCACGCTCCCCGCGCCGGAGGTCTCCTCGATGGTGGCCAGCTGACTCAGCGGGATGCGCGTGCCGTCGTGTCCGTCCACCAGCAGGTTGCGGATGGCGTTCACGTCGCCCCGGCGGTGGTCCGCCAGCCGGAGCACCAGGTCGTAGCGCCGCTGGCCCCGCCAGATCTGCGCGGACTCCTCACCCACGAGCCCCACGCGGACGGCCCGGATGACGTCGCCGGGCGTCAGTCCCACGCGCGCCACCGCCGCGCGGTTCACCGCGATGCGCAGCTGCGGCAGGCCGCTCAGCCGCTCCACCCGCAGGTCCTCCACGCCGTCCACTTTCGACATCAACGCGCGCGTGCGCTCCGCGAGCTCCGAGAGCGTGTCCAGGTCCGGCCCGAAGACGCGCACGGAGAGGTCCGCGGGGCTGCCTCCCAGCCCCTCGTCGATGCGCATCCCCAGCGGCGTGGTGAAGAGCACCGACACGCCGGGCACCTTCCCCACCGCCTCGCGCATCCGCGACTCCAGCGTCTCGCGGCCTCCGAGGGTGTCCTTCTTGAGGACCACCAGCACGTCGGACAGGGTGTGGGGCATCGGGTCCTCGGTGCGCTCGGCGCGGCCGGTGCGGCGCACCACGTCCTCCACCTCCGGGAACTCGCGCAGCACGTCCTCCACGCGGTGGTTGAGGCGATCCACCTCGTCCAGTGACGCCTCCGCCGGCAGCACCGTCTGGAGCAGGAACGCGCCCTCGTCCAGCCGGGGCATGAAGTCGCTGCCCACCATGAAGGCCAGGCCCAACGCGGGCACGGTGATGGCCAGCGCCACCACGCGCACCAGGCCCGCGTGACGCATGCACTTGTCCAGGATTGGCGCGTACGCGGCCTTCACCTTGCGGATGATCCACACATCCTCCGGTGAGTCCTCGCTCGGCGCGCGCAAGAGCAGCCCCGACACCACCGGCACCAGCGTGAGCGCCAGCGCGAGCGACGCGGCCAGGCACGCCACCACCGCCGCCGCGAGCGGCTGGTACATGCGGCCCTCGATGCCTGACATCGCGAAGAGCGGGATGAACACCGCGACGACGATGAGCGTGGCGTAGGCGATGGGGCGGCCCACTTCCATCGCCGCCGCCAGCGCCTCGTCGCGCACCGAGCGGCGGCCCTTGCCCTCGCGCAGGTCGTGGATGACGTTCTCCACGACGATGATGGCCGCGTCCACCAACAGGCCCACCGCGATGGCGAGGCCTCCCAGCGTCATCGTGTTCAACCCGATGCCCGCCGCCTTGAGCAGCAGTCCCGCGAGCGCCAGCGACAGGGGCAGGGTGAGCGTGACGATGAGCGCCGCGCGCCAGTCCCCGAGCAGCAGGAAGAGCACGCCCACCACCAGGAACGCGCCCAGCAGGATGGCCCGGCCCACGCCTCCCAGCGCGGAGCCCACCAGCTCCGATTGGTCGTAGACGACGCGCAGGTGCACGCCCGGCGGCAGCGAGCGTCGCAGCTCGTCGATGGCCGCGCGCACGCCCTCGGCGACGAGCACGGTGTCCGCGCCGAACTGCTTGCTCACGCGGCAGCTCACCACCTCGCCATCCAGCCGGTGCGCCATGCCCCGGCGCGGCGCGGGGGCTTCGCGTACGTCCGCCACGTCTCCCAGCAGCACGGGCGTTCCGTCCCGCAGCGCGACCACGGTGTTGTTCAGGTCCTCCACCGTCTCCGCACGGCCCACGGCGCGCACGGCCCACTCCATGGGGCCCTGGGTGATGAAGCCTCCGGAGGCGTTGACGCTGGCGCCCTCCAGGCCGTGCTGCACCTCGTCCAGGGTGATGCCTCGCGCCACCAGTTGATCCGGATCCAGCAGCACCTGGAACTGGCGCAGATAGCCGCCCAGTCGCTCCACGCCCGCGACGCCGGGCACCGCGAGCAGCCGGTTCTTGATGTCGAACTCCCCCAGGTCGCGCAGCGCCATCAGGTCCGCGCTGCCGGGCTCCGCCTCCAGCGTGAACTCGAAGACCTCATTGAGCCGGCCGGTGAGGCTGGACACGAGCGGCGTATCGGTGCCCGGTGGCAGCTCGCCCGCCGCCTGCGCCACGCGCTCCGCGACGTACTGGCGGCTGCGGAAGTAGTCCGCGTCCGGTTCGAACTCCACCGTCACCTGCGTGACGCCCAGCTGCGAGGTGGAGCGGATGCGGCGCACCTCCGGCAGGCCCGCCAGCGCCACCTCCATGGGGATGGCCACCGCCGTCTCCAGCTCCTCGGCGCCCATGGCCGCGTTCTGCACGATGACGTTGAAGATGGGCGCGGACAGATCCGGGAACACGTCCTGGCGCAGGTTGCGGAGCGCCATCGCGCCAAAGGCCGCCAGCGCCAGGACGACGAGCACCGTCAGCCCGGGCCGAGAAAAGGACGCGCGGAGGATGCGCCCCGGCAGCGTCGTGCGCGGATCAGTGGCCATGCTCATCGCCTCCGCCCTGGGACTTCTCCACCTCGGCCTTGAGCAGGAACGCGCCCTCCACCACCACCTCGTCGCCCACGGCGAGCCCCTTCAGGACCTCCACCTGCGTGCCCAGGCTGCGGCCCCGGCCCACCTCGCGCTGCTCGAAGACGCCTGCCTCCGGCGTGGGCAGGAACGCCACCCAGCCATTCTCCAGCCGCTGGAGCGCCGCCGCGGGCACGGCCGTGAGCGTGGCGCCCGGCTCTCCCAGCGGGATGGACGCGGACGCGGACATGCCCGGCCGCAGGAGCCCCTTGCCGTTGTCCAGCTCCAGGCGCACGGGGATGGTGCGGCTGTGGGGATCCACCCGCTGCCCCACGTGGCCCACCTTCGCGGTGAACTCCTGGCCGGGGAACGCGGCGAAGGTGACGCGCGCGTCCGCGCCGGGCTTCAGGCGCACGGCGTCCCGTTCGAACGCGTGGACGATGAGCCACAGCGACGACAGGTCTCCGACGCGGAAGAGCGGTTGAGACGGGTCCGCCATCTGCCCCAGCCGCGCGGCGCGCTCCACGACGGTGCCGTCGATGGGCGCCTTGAGCACGAAGCCGGACGTGCCCTCACCGCTGGCGCTGCCCGCGCCCAACGCCGCGAGCGCGGCCTTCGCGGCGGCCACCTCCGCCTCCGCGGCGGCGGCGTCCGCTTCAGCGGCCTGCGCGTCCTTGCGCGCGACGATGCGTTCCTCGGCCAGCGTGCGCTTGCGGTCCGCGGCCTGCCGTGCGGCGGTGGCTCGGGCCTGGGTGGCCTGGAGGTCCGCGCGGGCACGGCCCAGCTCCGGACTCTGGAGCTCCGCCAGCCGCTGGCCCTGCTTCACGGCCTGGCCCGTCGTCACGGCGACGGAGGCCACGCGCGCGGAGACCGGCGAGGACACCTCCGCGTAGGCGTCCTCGCTGAAGGTCAATTCGCCCAGCGCGGTGACGCTCTCTCCGCCCGGGCGGGCCTCCACCTTCGCGGTGGTGACGCGCAGGTCCCGGAGCATCTCCTGGGGCACGTGCACGTGGATGACGTCACCGGACTCGACGTGGAGCTTCTCCTTGGCTTCCTCGTCGTGGCCGTGTTCGTGCGCGTCGTCGTGTTCCGCCTTGGAGGACTTGCAGGCGGTGAGGCCCACGAGGACGGACAGCAGCAGCAGCGTGGGCTTCATGGCAGGACTCCCGTTTCCACTTCCAACTGCACACGAGCAAGGGCCAATCGCAGCAGGCCGTCGAGCCACGCGGCCCGCGCCTCCAGCGTGTCGCGACGGACGAGGAGGAAGGCCGCGAGGTCCATCTCCCCAGCGTCATAGGAGCGCTGCGCCAGCGCCTCGTTGTCATCCAGGAGCGGCAGCACCTGCTCCAGGGTCCCGAGGGCGCCGAGGCTCGCGCGGTAGCGATACTTCGCGGCCTGGACCTGGGCGGGCACGACGGTGCGCGCGGCGGCCAGCTCCTGCTCGGCGCGGCTTGCATCCGCTTCACCCACGAGGCGCGCTTCCTGGCCGCGAGCGAAGACGGGCAGGGGCACGCTGAGCGTTCCCAGGAACACCGTCTCGTCCGCCTCCTTCTGGTAGCGCGCGCCCACCGTCACGTCCGGCAGCACCTGGCGCCGGCCCAGCGTCGCGGCGGCCTTCGCCTGGACCTGCTCCTGCTCCAGGGCCACCAGGTCCGCGCGCGCTCCAGCGCCGTCCGTCACCTCGCGGACGGGCGCCCGCGCGAGTGAGCGCAGATCATCGTCGTAGGTCACCATGGGCCTCGCGCGGTAGCCCACGCGGACCTCCAGCTCCTCTCGCAGCGCGAAGATCTCGCCATCCGCGACCTGGAGCTCCGCGCGCGCCCGGGCGTGCGCCACCTTCGCCACGTTCACGTCCACGGCCGGAACGTCACCGGCCGCGTAGCGCTGCTCCGTGGCCTTGACGGTGCGCACCGCCGCTTCCGCCGCGGCCTCCACCAGCTTCTTCCGCTCCCCGGCTTGCAGGAGACGCAGGTAGGCGGCGGCCACGTCTCCCAGGAGGAGCCGCTCCGCGTCGCGCAGCCGGGCCTCCTCCATGGACAGGCCCGCGCGCGCCGCATCACGCCGCAGGCCCTGCTTGCCGCCCAGCTCGAAGGGCTGCGACAGGCCCAACGCGAGGTCCAGGCCGTAGACGCCATTGGGGAGCCGGCGCGGGCCTACCTGAACGTCGAGCTGGGGGTTCTCGCGCAGGAGCGGCGCGGCGCTCGCCAGGGGTCCCTGGGCTGCGCGGACGCGGGCCCGGGCCTCGACCAGCGCCGGGGCGTGCTCGCGCGCCAGGGCGAAGACGTCCTGGAGGGTGATGCGGGATGGATCCGCGCCACCAGGGCGCGGCCAGAGCAGGACGGCGGCCAGCCCGAGGGCGGCCGTCGCGGAACGGATGGGCACGGAAGAGGACCTCTGCGGAAGGCGGGCCGCGCGCACCCATGCACCCGGGCAGGAGGCCGGGCACACCGGTGGCGGGGCGCGTGCGAACGACGATGGACGCGGGCCTTAAGCGAGAGGAACTATGGGGACGTGCAGGATGTCATCCGCGTCGGCGGAGGACGGCTCCGAGGCTTCGGGAGTGATGGGAGCCTCCCGGAACAGGGAGCCCATGAGGCCCGGCAGCGGCACGGCGACGGCCAGGGGCTTCGCGTGCGTGCAGCAGGCGCAGTCCACGCAGGTGGGAGCGCACTGGCCCTGCGCGTCGTCATCCGCGCAGCCCGTGAGGCACGTCTCCGCCTGCTGCGCCGGCCCGAAGGCATGCGCGAGCCCGCCCCCGATGGGAGCGAGCAGCATCAGGCAGATGAAGAGCCAGAGTCGGAGCACTGGAGCGGTCTTCTAGCACGCTCCGGTGGAGGTGCGCACGTCGTGAGGGCAGGGCGGGCGGCGCGAGGAGCGCTGCTCAGCCGCCAATGCCCTTGCGCAGCCGGGACCAGTCGAAGTTGGCCGCCGGATCGTCCTTGCGGCCCTTGGGCACGGCCACGTCCTTGTGCCCGACGATGTTCTTCGCTGGCACGTCGTACTCCTGCTTCAGGTAGCCCACGAGCTTCGTCAGCGACTTGTACTGCGCCTCCGTGAAGGCCGTCTTGCCGCTGCCGTCGTTGACGATCTCGATGCCGATGGAGCGCGCGTTCACGTCCGTGGGCACGCCGTGCAGCTCCCCCTTGCCCGCGTGCCACGCGCGCTTGGTGTCGCCGACCAGCTGGTAGATCTTCCCATCGCGGTCCAGCATGTAGTGCGCGGACACCTTGCTGTCCGGGTTGCGCATCCACGACAGGTCCCCGGAGCCGTTGTTGGTGCCGGTGTGGTGCAGCACGATGGTGTCGATGTCCGCGCCGTTGCGCGAGTCGTTGTTGGGCGAAGGCGCGCTGATGACCGCGGGCTTGGTGAACTTCCCGGGCTCGGTGGGCGGAGGCGTCGTCGTCGGCTTGAGTGCCTTCGTCAGCGCCGCCGCAGTCTGCGCCCCGTAGTAGCCGGTGGCGGAGATCTTGTTGGCCGTCTGGAACTTCTTCACCGCCGCCTCGGTCTGCGGCCCGAAGGAGCCGGCGCCCGAATTCATCTGCGCCTGCGTCATGTAGCCCAGCTTCACCAGCCCCTGCTGAAGCTGCTTCACCTTCGCCCCGGAGTCACCCTTGCCCAGGCCCGCGGGCGGCGCCGTGAGGGCCGTGGACGCGGCCGCCGCGCGCGCGGGAGCGGCGGTGCGGGGGGCCGTGGCGGCGGTGCTCGCGGGCGCGGTGGCGGTGGCACGGGTGGAGGGGGTGCGGACGGTCATGGTGTACGATTCCAGGAATAGTGGATAGCTGGTGCTTTCGCGATTATCGGCGGCGTGTGCGGGAAGTTGTGTGCCGGGAGTGAAACGAAACCGCCCCGACATCCGGCGTGGGGGCCGGGCATCGGGGCGGCGTCTTCGTCCGGTGCTACTCGAAGAAGGCGGGTGTCCCCCGCTGGAATGGCTGTCGTCCGGGCGGGCGGGTCGCCCTCTGGAGAACGTCAGCTGCCGGTGGCGCGGCGCGGCGACTCGGCGCGTCCGGCCACGTCACCCCGCACCAGCGAGTACGGGTCCAACGGGTCTCCACCCAGCGCCTCCAACGACACCAGGGTGCCCAGACCCATGCGCCGCGCGTGCTCCAACAGCAGGCGCGTCACCACGTGGTCCTCCAGCGCGTGGCCGGTGGAGTCGAACACGGTGTTGCGCTCGCGCCAGCCTTCGAACTCCTCCGGCTGCTGCACCACGGTGGCCAGGTCCGGGCCAATCTGGTCCGGGTGGAGCTGCTGACACTCGCCCTCCTGGCGCGCCTGGGCGGGAAAGTCCGGCACGACGAGGCTGCGGCGCAAGAGCGCCAGGGGCAGCTCCGCCTTGCCCGGCTGGTCCGAGCCCACCGCGTTGACGTGCGCATGCGGCTGGAGCGCGTGGCCGGAGATGACGGCCCCCGCGCCCGGGGCGACGGTGGTCGCGGTGCTGAGGATGTCCGAGCGCATCTCCAGGTCCGGCAGCAGCGTGGGCCGCACGTCCAGCCCCAGGAACGCCACGCGCCGCACGAAGGAGCGCGCCGCGTCCGGATCGATGTCGTGCACCAGCACCTGCTCCAACCGGAACACGCGGCTGAGCGCATGCAACTGAGACACGGCCTGCGCACCGCAGCCCACCAGCCCCAGCACCCGGCTGTCCGGAGACGCCAGGTAGCGGCTGGCCACCGCCGACGCCGCGCCGGTGCGCAGTGCCGTGGCGAACACCCCGTCCATCACCGCCACCAGATGGCCCGTCTTCACGTCATAGACGCTGTGGGATGCGACGAGCGTGGGCATTCCCGAGTCACCCCGGTTGCCGGGGAGGGAGGCGGACACCCTCATGGTCAGGCTGTCCCCGCGCCGCAGGGCGGGCATCCAGCCCATCGTCCCGGAAGGCCGCGAGTCGCTCACCACCTGGAAGCCCTCCCGCTTGGGGACCTGCAGGACGGACTCGTCGAACTCCCTCAATGCCACGGTGAGTGCGTGGATGAGCTCGTCCATCAGGACGTCCAGGCCCACGCCTTCCACGAGCGCGCGTAAGTCAGTGGGGCCGAGCAGCAGGGTGCGAGGAGCCGGGAGCGTCATGTACGCGGAGTCTACGCCCCTGACAGGAATTGCAACGGGTCAGTTTTGATTGTGAATTCCTGTCTTGCTGTGGCTTTTGAATACAGGTGCAGGGAACAAGGCGGAGAAGGGGCTGTGTTGGAAGCGGGCGCCCGACATCCGGCGGACACCTAGGGGGCCCCGGCCTCGCGTCCGCCCGCTGAGCCGCTCCACCCCCAACGCCCGAGTGAACGCCTCCTTGAAGCCCCCTGTTCCCAGGACGCCCGTACTCACCACCGTCCCCGACCTGTCTCACCGCCGCACCGATGACGCGCCCGGTGCGCCCCGCGCGCGCGTCCTCCTGGTGGACGACACGCCGGCGAACCTGCTCGCCCTGGAGGCCATCCTGGAGCCGCTCGGTCAGCAGGTGGTGTCGGTGCGCTCCGGCGACGAGGCGCTGAAGGCTCTGCTGTTGGACGAGTACGCGTGCGTGCTGATGGACGTGCAGATGCCGGGGCTGGACGGCCTGGAGACGGCGCGTCTGGTGCGCACCCGCGAGCGCACGAAGCACCTGCCCATCCTCTTCATCACCGCGCTCAGCCGCGAGGCGGCCTACGTCACCCGGGGCTACGAGTACGGCGCGGTGGACTACCTGCTCAAGCCGGTGGATCCGAACATCCTGCGCGCCAAGGTGTCCGTGTTCGTGGAGCTGTACCTGCGCGGTGAGAAGCTGCGGCAGCAGGCGCTGGAGCTGGCGGAGCGCCGGCGCGTGGAGGAGGAGCTGCAACGCGCGACGGAGCTCGAGCAGCAGTTGGTGGGAATCGTGGGGCACGACATCCGCACACCGCTCGCGGCCATCCTCACCACGGCCAACGTCCAGCTGTCCCGTGAGGTGCTGCCGGACGCCCAGCGCAAGGCCTTCGAGCGGGTGGCCCGGGGCGGCGAGCGCATCCAGGGCATCGTGGATCAGCTGTTGGACTTCACCCGTGCGCGCGTGGGCGGCGGCATCCCGGTGGTGCCGGGCGCGGGCGACCTCAACGAGCTATGCCGCAAGCTCGTGGACGAGCTGCGCGCGGCGAAACCGGAGCGCTCCATCCTGTGCGACTTCGCCCGCGACAGCCTCCCGGGCGTGTGGGACCTGGACCGGCTGGCGCAGGTGGTGGCCAACCTGCTGGACAACGCGCTCAAGTACAGCCCGCGAGACACGCCCGTGCGCCTGCGCACCTTCGAGCAGGGCGTGGACACCGTCTATCTGGAGGTCCAGAACGCCGGGGCCCCCATCCCCGCGCACCTCCTGCCCACGCTCTTCCAGCCCTTCCGACGCGGCGACGGCCCGGGCCAGCGCGAGAGCCTGGGCCTGGGGCTCTACATCGCGCGCAGCATCGTGGAGGCCCACCGCGGCACCCTCCGGGTGGAATCGACCCCGGACGTCGGTACGATCTTCTCCCTGTGTCTTCCGCGTCAGGCTTTGGTTGAGACACGCGCGCACTCCGCGTGCGCGGGCGTCTCCACGCCGATGACGGCGTGAGACACAAGGCCGTTCGCGTCACGGATGTTGCATTGCAGTGGTGGCTGATTACTCCACATAAAAGGCATACAACAATCCATCCACATCAAAACCTCTCATAAGATGAGGCAAGCATGTGGAGGGTTTGCTACAATGCCAGACGCCCGGGAGGCAGTCCGTCCGGGCGTGAAATGTGTCCGCTTTGGGGAGGGTGCGCGACAAATGAACGACAACTCGACGTGGATTCCCGTGGAAGGAAGCGACCCGATTCGTGCGTGGGTGCGACGCCCCGCCTCTGGAACGGGTCCGGCCCTGCTGCTGCTGATGGTGGAGGCGTTCGAGGGAAACGCCCACCTGAAGCTGATGGCCGAGCGCTTCAGTGAAGAGGGCTACGTGGTGGTGGTGCCCGACCTCGCCTCACGAGGAGAACCGGAAGAGGTGGACCTGAAGCCGGTGGTGGCCTGGGCGCGCTCGCTACCGGAGGTGGTGGGACTGCGGGGCAAGAAGCAGGTCGGCGCGCTGGGCTACGGGCTGGGTGGGACGCTGGCCGCGCAGCTGGCGGCGCACGCGCACGTGGACTGCGCGGTGGCCTACTGCGCGCCCGGCATGGAGGACGTGCTCGCGCAGGGCGGTGAGAACGCGGCCCCCATGGTGGTCCACTACGCGGAGTGGGACGGCTTCGTGCCTCCGGCCGCGGTGGCGCGGGTGAAGCAGCACGTCAGCGTCGACGTGGAGCTGTACGTGTACCAGGGCGTGCGCCACGGCTTCTTCCGCGAGGGCTCACCGGCCTGGAACCGGCCCTCGATGATGACGGCGCACACGCGCACCCTCGCGCTGCTCAAGCGCGTGATGGGGCCGCGCTACGACCTGGCCGCGCTGTGGGACAAACACACGGAGCTGGAGTTCGCCGCCCGCGACGCGGACGCGACCATGAAGACCATGGTGTCGCACCCGTACGTCAACAGCGTGCCGGTGATGACGGGTGGCGTGGGCGCGGAGTACCTGCACCGCTTCTACGAAAACCACTTCGTGCACGCCAACCCCAAGGACACGAAGATGACCCTGCTGTCGCGCACCGTGGGCGCCGACCGCGTGGTGGACGAGTTCATCTTCAGCTTCACCCACGACATCGAGATGGACTGGATGCTCCCCGGCATCCCGCCCACCGGGAAGTACGTGGAGGCGGCCTTCGTCGCGGTGGTGAACTTCCGCGGCGACAAGCTCTACCACGAGCACATCTACTGGGATCAGGCCGCCGTGCTCGTCCAGCTGGGCCTGATTGACCGCAAGGGCCTGCCCGTCACCGGCGCCGAGGCCGCGCGCAAGCTGCTGGATGAGACCCTCCCGTCCAACACCCTGATGGAGAAGTGGGACGAGAGCGCGCCGTCCAACAACCGCAAGGCCGGCTGACTCAAGCCGGGATGACGCCCGCGCCCCGGGTTCGTCGCTACCCAGGGCGCGGTGTCTGACTTTCACGGGCTTTCGATGCGCGGAGCCATTGCGCCGGCTCCTCTGGGATGTCCACAATGCAGCACCTCGCTGGATGGTCCAGAGGGGCTACGTTTCCCAGACTTCCTCTGGATTTGGCGCCGCTCCCGGATGCGACTCTCCCTTTCGCAGAAGCTCACGCTGGCGCCGCTGTTGGTGGCGCTGTTCTTCACTGTCCTCTTCTTCGGCTACCTCATCCCGCGCGTCAGCTCCGCCTTCGAGGCGCAGGGCCGGGACGTGGGAGGCGCGTTGCCCGCGGCGCTGGCGGCCACGCTGCCCGCGGCGATGCCCGGGGGCCAGACGGAGGCGCTCCAGGCGGTGCTGGAACAGGCGGTCCGCCACCACCAGGTGGCCTACGTGGCCGTCTTCGACGGGACCGGGCAGCTGCGCGCGGTGGCGGGCGAGTACGCCACCGCGATGCGGGAGCTGCGCGACCGGCTGGCGCGCGCGCAGGGTGAGGCGACGTTCTACGTGCGGGACGCGGAGCTGTTGGACGTGAGCTCGCGCTTCGCGAACGGCGCGGGCACCGTGCACGTGGGCTTCAACCGCACGTCGGCGCGCGCGCAGGTGCGGGCCATCACCACCGGGGTGAGCGTGGTGATGGTGCTGGCGCTCGCGCTCTTCGTCGTCGTGGGCATCGTGCTGGCGCGCCGGGTGGCGGCGCCGCTGGTGCAGCTGACGGCGGCCGCCCAGCGCATCGCGGAGCACGGCGACCTGCGCGAGACGGTGCACGTGGAGGGCTCGGACGAGGTGGCCCAGCTGTCAAAGGCCTTCTCCCTGATGGTGTCCAAGGTAAAGGACCTCTTGCAGCAGCTGCAGGGCTCGTCGGACCTGCTGCGCGGCTCGGTGGATCACCTGAACGACTCCGCGGGCCGGCAGAACGAGATGGTGTCCCGCCACGCGGCCGCGCTGCAGGAGACGCAGGTGACGGCGCAGGAGATCCGCCAGACGTCGGTGGTTGCGTCGCGTGCGGCGGAGACGGTCATCGACGTGGCGGAGCGCGCGGAGGTGCTGGGCAAGACGGGCGAGATCGCCATCACCGAGAGCATCGAGGGGATGGTGGCGCTGCGCGCGCAGGTGGAGCAGATCGCCGAGCGCATCATGGCCCTGGGCGAGCGCACCGAGCAGATCTCCGGCATCACGGAGACGGTGAAGGACCTGGCGGACCAGTCCCACCTGCTCGCGGTGAACGCGGCCATCGAGGCGGCGCGCTCCGGGGAGCACGGCAAGGGCTTCGCGGTGGTGGCCCGGGAGATCCGCGGCCTGGCGGACCAGTCCATCCGCGCGACGAACCAGGTGCGCGGCATCCTGGCGGACATCAGCACCGCCATCTTCGCCACGGTGGAGATCACGGCCGCGGGCACGCAGCGCATGGAGACGGGCCTGGCCCAGGTGCGCACGTCCGGGGACACGCTGCGCCAGCTGTCCTCCATCGTGCGGGACAGCGTGGTGTCCGCCCGTCAGATTTCGCAGACGGTGAACCAGCAGGCCACCGGCATCGAGCAGATCTTCACCGCCGTGAACGAGCTCAACACGGTGATGGGCGACACGGTGAAGCGCATCGCCACCACCAGCGAGTCCGCCGTGTCGCTCAAGCTCCTGTCGGAGCGCGTGGCGGCGATGGTGCGCGACTACCGGCTGTAGCCGGGCGGAGGCGGGGCGTAAACCGCTCCACCACCTGGGCCACGGTGCGCGTGGTGGCGGCGCCGGGTTCGTTCACCCGGGCCGCGAGGAAGGCGGCCCCCAGCCGGGCCACCGCCGACACGACGAAGAGCACGTGCAGGTTCACCCAGAGGTGGCCGCCCAGCATGAACTGCTGGGGCACGCGCGCCGCCAGCGCCCCGCCCAGGGCCGCCGCCGCCGCGTAGGCCAGCCCGCCCGCGGTGGCGAAGGCCGCCAGGTAGAAGGGCCGGCCGCGGCGCGGCGCCACCGTCAGGGGCAGCGCGAAGATGGCCAGGCCGTGGCCGCTCCACAGCGCGCCCGCCAGGAGCACGTCGAACAGCAGCGGCCAGAGCGTCCCCGCGGAGGGCAGCAGCCACAGCATGGGGATGGCGCTGATGCCCAGCGAGCAGAGCATCAGCACCGGCTGTGCGCCCAGCTTGTCGATGGCGCGGCCCCACAGGGGCGCCGTCAGCACGCGCACGCCCGCCACCGCCGCCGCGTGCAGGGCCATGATGACGAAGGTCATCTTGAGGTTCTGCAGGCTGTGCAGCGCGAAGAAGGGCGCGGACACGCCCACCGCCGCGTTCCACGCCACCTGGTACAGCAGCACCCGCCGGGCCCCGTCGTCCTTCCAGGGCAGGAGCGCCGCCTTGAGCTCCAGCTTCGGCGAGCTGCCCGGGGGCGCCGGGTCATGCTGCGCGGCCATCATCAGCGTGGTGACGACGCCCATGACGCACGCGGCGAGCGCCAGCAGCGGCAGCGCCATGCCCACCCCATCCAGCCCCTTCAACCGGTCCATCAGCAGGCCCGCGGTGAGCGACGCGCCCGTGCCCATCAGCGTGGTGAGCGCGGTGCGCTTGCCGAAGAAGCGGCCCCGCACGGCGCCCGGGACGAGCTCTCCCATCCATGCCACCCATGCGTTGTTGCCCACCACCGCCAGCAGCGCGGACGCCCCGGCCACGGCGAGCAGCAGGTGCTGCTGCCCTTCCAGGGACAGGCCCAGCCACGGCAACAGCGCCATGGGCAAGAGGGCCAGCCGGGACAGGCACACCGCCGTCAGCGCCACCCTCCGGTGGCCGAAGCAGAGGGTGAGCCACGCGGCGGGGAACTGCACGAACTGCGCGAAGAACGGCAGCGCCGTCATCACGCCCACCAGGAAGGGGCCCAGCTTCAGCGCGATGGCCCACGCGGTGAGCACGGTAGGACCCGCGCACGCGGTGAACACCTCCGCGAACATCCCCTCCACGATGGAGACCTTCAGCGACGCACGGAGGCGCCGGTGCAGGGGCGGGCCGCGGTGGCCATCCAGGGGCGGAGGGGCCCCCAGGAGGGGCGCGGACGCGCCGGGCAGCGAGGCGCCAGGGCGGAAGAGCGGGACGCCGGTGGCGAGGGAAGCGAAGCTCTGGACGAGGCGGCGACGGAAGGCGGCGGACACTGCGATTCGTTTCCCACGGCCTCGCATTCCCTCTCAATCGGACCTCCAAGGACTCCACCGAGCCCGGCCGGACACCAACCGGGCTTATTCGTCGCTTTCCGCTGACTGTCCGCTCGCTTGGAGGGCAGAAGGGATTTCGGTGCAGTTCACGCGGTCTTGAACTATATGAACGGCCCGGAAGGAGACCGCGCACATGGATGTCGCTCACGAGCTGACGGAGTTTCTGGGGCAGGTGGAGCAGCGTCTGACCGAATTGCTCGCGGATGGCGACGTCGGCCCGGACGTGAAGGGTGACACGCTGATGGATGCGGCGCGCCACCTGTGCCTGGGGGCCGGGGGCAAGCGGGCCCGCCCCATGCTCGTCCGCCTGTTCGGTGGCGTGGTGGGGGTGCCGGCCGCACGGCTGGTGGATGTGGGTGTGGCGGCGGAGATGATCCACTCGGCCAGCCTGCTGCATGACGACGTGGTGGACGCGGGCATGTTCCGCCGGGGCCGCCCGACGGTGAACGCGCGCTGGGGCAACATCGTCGCGGTGATGAGCGGCGACCTCATCCTGTCCACGGCGCTGTCGCGGCTGTCCCTGCTGGACGCGCGACTGGTGCAGAGCGGCCTGGCCATCGTCACGGAGATGACCCGCGCGGCCATCGCGGAGGTGGAGGCGCGCGGCGACATGAACCTGCCGCTCACCCGGCTGCGCTACATCGCCGAGGGCAAGACGGGATCGCTGTTCGGCTGGTGCGGCAAGGCCGCGGCGACGCTGGGGGAGCAGCCGGAGGCGCAGGCGCGCTTCGACGCCTTCGGCCGGCACCTGGGCGTGGCGTTCCAGATCGCCGACGACATCCGCGACATCCTGGGCACGGACGTGGGCAAGCCCCGGTACGCGGACGTGCACTCGCGCACGCCGTCGCTGCCCATCCTTCTGGCGGTGTCGCGGGACGAGTCCCTGCGCCGCAAGCTCAAGGACGCGTGGGCGTTCTCCGTCATCACCCCGGAGCGCACCCGGGAGATTGGCGCCGCCATCGAGGCCGCCGGCGCGGTGGAGGCGTCCATGGAGATGATGAACGTCGAAATCGAAGCGGCGCTCGACAAGCTGGGGCCCTTCGCGAACGACGCCGCGGGCGCGGAGCTGATGAGCTGGGCGCACCGGCTGTCGGAGGGCATCGCGGAGCAGGTGAAGGGACGCGCTGCATGAAGGGCTACCTGTGGACGGGGGGGGATCCCGGGAGCCAGAAGACCGTCGCGCCGCCGGAGAATGGACGGCTGGCGCCATGGGAAGCCATCGCCGTGGAGGCGGTGGGCAACGTCATCGAGTTCTGGGGCTTCAAGCGCAACCAGGGCCGCGTGTGGGGCCTGCTCTACCTGCGCGGCGAGCCGCTGACAGCCGGTGAGATAGAACGCGAGCTCGACCTGTCCAAGGGCGGCGTGTCCATGCTGCTGCGCGACCTGGAGCAATGGGGCGTCATCCAGCGGGTGCGCGTGCCGCGGGACACGGTGTGGCGCTACGCGGCGGAGACGGACCTGGTGCGGATGGTGACGCACGTGGTGGAGGAGCGCGAGGCGGCCTTCGTCACCCGCATCCGCGCGGACCTGTCCGAAGCGCGCCGGCTGGCGGAGGGTGCTGCCGGCGTGCAGGCGGAGAAGCTGCGGCGGCTGGAGCGCATGGCCGTGCTGGCCGACCACGTGGAGCGCGCGCTGCGGCTGTTCATCAAGACGTCCCGCCTGGACGTGGGCGGGGTGCTGGGCGCGTTCCGCGACGGCGCCCTGTCGCGCGGCAAGGGCGAGCGGTAGAGGCGGGAGGACACACAATGGATTCGCACTACGACCAGGTGATGAAGGCGCGCGAGCAGGCGGACGCGAACGCGCCCCGGCGCTACTTCGCGTACTCGACCATCCTGGACCGGGCCGCCTTCGAGGAGTGGAGGCAGCAGCACAGCTACGGCTTCTTCGACCTGCCGGAGGGCCAGCTCGCCGAGGCGCTGGACGTGGACCTTGTCTACGACTTCCCGTCGCGCTGGTGGGGCGGCCGGGTGGCGGGCCTGACGGACGCGCCGGGCGCGCGCGTGTACGGGCGGCTCTTCGAGATCCCCGGCAAGGACTGGCCCATCGTCCAGCACAAGGAGGGCTTCGTCACCAGCATGTGCGTGGAGCGCACGGTGCGCGTGCGCGTGGATGGCCAGGAGGTGGAGGCCACCGCGTTCGTGACCAACCCGCGCCGTGCGTCGTCGGACGGGCCGGTGAGCCCGCGCTTCGTGGAGGCGCTGGTGCGCGGCGCGAAGAGCGCCGGGCTGCCCGCGGACTACGTGGAGAAGCTGGCGCGCGGCGAGTCGCGCTGAGTCGCTCGCCGCCGGGCTACGGCCGGGCGGTGGGGGCGATGCGATAGAGAGCACCGGCGGCGTCGTCGCTGACGATGAAGCCGCCGCCCGGGGCCAGGGCCACGTCCACCGGCCGGCCCCACACGCTCAGGTCCGGGTTCTTGAAGCCCGTGACCAGGTCCACCTCCTGCATGGGCTGGTGCGTGGCCAGGTCCCACGGGAAGACGGTGACCTTGTAGCCGGTCCGCTCCGTGCGGTTCCACGAGCCGTGGTAGGCGACCAGCGCGCCGCGCTTCCACTCCGGATTGAGCTCCCCATGGTCGAAGAACGTCAGGCCCAGGGGCGCCGAGTGCGCCTGGATGCCCTGGTCCGTCTTGTCCAACGCGGCGCAGTCCGCCTTGGCGCCGTCCCGGTTGAGGTTGTAGTCGCGGTCCAGGGGCATGTGCTTCAGGCCGCTGGGGGAGTCCGGGTTGGAGTTGCAGAAGGGCCAGCCGTAGTGGCCGCCCTGCCGCACGGAGGTGAGGGCCTCTGGCGGGTGGTTGTCCACGTACTCCGGAATGACCTTGCCGTACTTCCCGGTGCCGTCGTCGAACGGGTAGGGCGTGTTGTCGCGGTTGTTGACCGCCACCCACAGCGTGTCGGTGCCCGGCTCCCACGCAAGGCCCTCCGCGTTGCGCAGGCCCCGGGCGAACAGCTCGCGTGAGCCGCCGCTCCAGTCCCACCGGTAGATGGCGCCGCGCAGCGGGTCGCTGGTGGTGTCGCTCAGGCACACGTTGCAGGTGGACGCGATGGCCACGTACACGCGGTGCTGTGAGTCCACCGCCAGGTTCTTGAGCTCGTGGCCGTAGGCGCCGTGCAGCTCCGGGAGGGATGCGTCCGGCAGTCCCGTGACGACCGTCTCCACCGTGCCGCGCGCCGTCTCACCGGGCGTCCAGCGCGAGCGCGTGACGCGGTCCTTCTCCGACAGGAAGACCCACACCTGCCCGTCGCGCTCGTGGAAGACGAGGTCGTGGGGCCGGCCCAGGCCGCCTGCCCACTCTGTCACCTCCGGCGCCTGGCCCTCGCGGGGGCGCACCTGCATCACCTTGTTCTGGCCGGGAACGGAGACGAGCAGCGTGCCCTCCGGCGAGAATGCGATGAAACGCGCGCCCGGCACCCGCGCCCAGACCGCTACGGACATGCCTGCTGGGATGTTCAGGGAGTGCGGCACATCGAACGGAGCGCCCCTCATGCCCTCCGGAACCTGGACCTGGGCCGCCTGGAGGTTCCAGGAGACAGGTTGCTGACCCGCGTCCACCACGCCTGAGTCCCGGAGCGAAAGGGAGGGCTCCGGGGCGTTCGTCGAGTTGGACTTGCAGCCGGCCAGGAGGCACGCCAAGCCCAGGAAGGTCGTCAGCACGAGGGGTCGCCGCATGGTCGTCTTTTCCTAACCGCGTTCTCCGACTGCACGCGACCTGAACAAACCTTCAGCCGTTTTTCCCGTCGCCCCGAGCACCCCTGAACGGGCCTGAACAAACATTCAGGTAGTTTCGCCGCGTCGGAAAGGGTCGCGCCTACATGAACAAAAAGGCAGCCAGCGGCATTGGCGTGAGACATGAAACAAATAAATGCAGACATATGTAATTGACTGTGATGCTTGTCTTTGTCTGGTGTTTTAATGTCTGTCTTTGAGGTGTTGACCACCGGTCTCCGGATCAGAACGGGGTGGACCGGGCTTGACGGCGGAAGGGTGTTGTGGCTTCATGATTTTGATTTCGATAATCAAAATCATCTGGAGAACGCGATGCTCGGTCAGGGATGCTGCAGGGCGGTGCTGGCGCGAGGCCCGTGCGCTGAAGTGACGCGGTGCAGCTGTGGGCACATCCACCTGGCGGTGGGGCCGGTGACGCTGCGCCTGGAGGAGGACGTCCTGCGCGCGCTGGGTCACACCCTGGTGGAGGCCATCCACCAGTTGGAGATGCCGCACGCGCCCGCGCACGAGGCGGAAGCGCAGGAGCCGGCTCCCGCCGCCGCCCACGGGGCGCCCACCGGCGGGTGGAAGCAGTGAGCACCGTCCGGGGGACGATCCGCTGGGGCGGCTTCGAGCGCTCCGCGAGGGACAAGCGCCTGTCCTCCGCGTCCACGGCCCTCGAGGCCCTCCCGTCCACGCAGCGGCTGTCGCTGCGGCTGGAGGAGGGGACGGGGATCGCCCGGCGCCAGGCGGAGCAGTCCACCTTCCTGGAAGCGCTCTTCAACGGCACGTGGAACGGCGGCGTCTATGGCCAGTTCGTGCGGGCGCGCCATTACGTGAACCACCTGCGCCAGCTGCACGTCGTCTACGAAGCGCTGGAGTCCGTGTTGCCGGCGCTGAAGGACGGCCCGCTCACGCGCGTGCTGCGGCTGCCGGAGCTGCGGCGGGCCTCCGCGTTGCTGGCGGACCTGGACTGGTTCTGCGGCGACACGCGCACGAAGCCCTTCGCCTGCACGGAGACGCGGCTGCACGCCGAGCGGATCCGCGAAGTGGCGGCCGAGGCCCCGCACCTGCTCATCGCCCATGCCTGGGCCCGCTGCGTCCAGGACCTCTACACCGCCCCCCAGCGCTCGGAGCTCATCGCGCAGGCGTTCGAGCTGGAGAACGGCCGGGGCACGGCCTTCTACAACGCGGTGTCCGCCGCGGAGCTGCTCGCCTTCCAGAGCCGGCTGGTGGCCCGGCTGGACGAGGTGCCGCTGACGGAGGGCGAGGCCCAGGAGCTGGTCCAGGAGGCGCGGCTGGCCTTCCGCATCCAATCGCTCATCTGCGACGAGCTGGCTCGGGACGCACCGGAGCTGGAGGGGCTGGGCGGTACTCCTGGGTAGGGTTGCCACGAACCCACGGAGGAGGTGGTCCGACCCACCGGCCCGCCTTCTCGCCTGGGAGGGCGATGTGCCGTTTCGTGACAGGCACGTTAGGATGGCGGAACGTGACACTCCAGATGACCTCTCACATCGATCGCCGCGCCTTCCCCCGCATCCACGCGCCCCTCTATTCGCGCCCCGCGCGCATGAAGGTGGGCGAAAAGAAGCAGGTGCTCGACGTCAGCCTCGGGGGCGCGCGCATCTATTCGGATGATCCGCAGGACGTGGGCTCGCGGCTGGATCTGGAACTGTTCCTTCCGGACGGCAGCTCGCTGGAATGTACGGCGCGCATCGTCTGGGCCATCAAGTTACCCAAGGACGCCGTGGCCCGCTTCGAGGTGGGCCTGTCCTTCACCGACGTGCCAGAGCCCGTCCTGGCACGTCTGAAGACCGTCCTCGTCACGGACGAGGGCTAGACGGCGCTACTTCGAAGACGCGCTGTCCAGCTCGCGCAGGTCGTCCGCTTCCAGCTTCAGGGAGAAGGCCCCGAGCAGCTCCTTCACCTGCGGCACGGACGTGGCGCTGGCGATGGGCGCCTCCACCGTGGGCCGCGTCGAAAGCCACGCGAGCGCCACCTGCGACGGCGTGGCACCCCGGCGCTCCGCCACCTTCTTCAGCGCGGCGACGACGCCCCAGCCCTGCGCGTTGCCGTACTTCTTGAGCACGTTGCCCGCGCGCGGTGACGCCGGTGCAGGCTGTCCCTCCTGGTACTTGCCGGTGAGGAAGCCCGCGGCGAGCCCGAAGTAGGGCGCCACGGCCAGGCCTTCCTTCTCACTCACCTGCTGGAGCGCGCCCTCGAACTTCGGACGCTCGACCAGGTTGTACTCCGGTTGGATGACCTGGTAGCGCGCGAGCCCCAGCTTCTTCTGCGTGTCCAGGGCCTCCTGCGCGCGCTCCGCGGTGTGGTTGCTCAGGCCCAGCGCCTTCACCTTGCCCGCCTTCACCAGCGCGTCGAAGGCGCGGAGCGTCTCCTCGAAGGGCGTGTTCGGGTCGTCGTAGTGCGCGTAGTACAGGTCGATGCGTTCCACGCCCAGGCGGCGCAGGGACGCGTCCACGCTCTTCTCGATGTGCTCGCGCGTGAGGCCCTTGCCCAGCGCCGTCTCCGCGCCGACCTTCGTGGCCACCACCAGGCGGTCCTTCGCCTTGCGCGAGGCGATCCACTTGCCCAGCACCGTCTCCGACTCGCCGCCCACGTGGCCGGGGATCCACCGCGAGTACACGTCCGCGGTGTCCACGAAGTTGCCGCCGCCCTCCACGAACGCGTCGAGCACGGCGAACGAGGTCGCCTCGTCCGCCGTCCAGCCGAAGACGTTCCCGCCCAGACACAGCGGGAACACCTCCAGGCCCGACGTTCCCAGCTTCCGCTTCGCCGCTGCTCCTGCCGCCATGCCCCAAATCCTTCCGGTGAGGCCGGGGCGTGCTACCCCGGCGTGAACCACACCACCGACAGCGGGGGCAGGGTGAGCGTCGCGGACGCGGGCTGGCCGTCCCAACCCGTGGGCTCCGTGTGCACCTGGCCCCGGTTGCCCATGCCGCTGCCGCCGTACTCCCCGGCGTCGGTGTTGACCAGCTCCACATAACGGCCGTGGAGTGGGAAGCCCACGCGATAATCCTCGCGAGGCACCGGCGACATGTTGGCCACGCACACCACGTGACGGCCGGGCGTGCGCGAGCGGCGCACGAAGGCCAGCACGTTCGCCGCGGACGCGTCCGGCTGCAGCCACTGGAAGCCCACGGGCTCGCTGTCCGAGTCGTACAGCGCGGGCAGGTCGCGGTAGATGCGATTCAGGTCGCCCACCAGGTTCTGGATGCCCTTGTGGCCCGGGTCATTGAGCAGGTGCCAGTCCAGGCTCTTGTCGTGGTTCCACTCCGCCGGCTGGCCGAACTCGCCGCCCATGAAGAGCAGCTTCTTGCCCGGGTGGGCCCACATCCACGCGAACAGCGCGCGCAGGTTCGCGCGCTTCTGCCACGCGTCGCCCGGCATGCGCCCGTAGAGGCTGCCCTTGCCGTGGACCACCTCGTCGTGGCTCAGCGGCAGCATGAAGTGCTCGCTGAACGCGTACAGCAGGCCGAAGGTGAGCTGGTTGTGGTGGAACTGCCGGTAGACGGCGTCCTTGGAGAAGTACGACAGCGTGTCGTGCATCCAGCCCATGTTCCACTTGAAGTGGAAGCCCAGGCCGCCCTCGCTGACGGGCTGGGACACCTTGGGCCACGCGGTGGACTCCTCCGCGATGACGACCACGCCCGGGTGCTTGCGGCGGATGGTGTCGTTGAGTTCGCGCAGGAACTGGATGGCTTCTTCGTTCTCGCGGCCGCCCCAGCGGTTGGGGACCCACTCGCCGTGCTTCCGGCTGTAGTCCAGGTAGAGCATGGAGGCCACCGCGTCCACGCGCAGCCCGTCGATGTGGTACTCCTCCAGCCAGAACAGCGCGTTGGCGATGAGGAAGTTGCGCACCTCGTTGCGGCCGAAGTTGAAGACGAGCGTGCCCCAGTCCGGCTGCGAACCCTGGCGTGGATCCGAGTGCTCGTAGAGGGACGTGCCGTCGAACTGGCCCAGCGCATGACTGTCGCGCGGGAAGTGGCCCGGCACCCAGTCCACGATGACGCCGATGCCCTCCTGGTGCAGGTAGTCCACCAGGTAGCGGAAGTCGTCCGGGTGGCCGAAGCGCGAGGTGGGCGCGTAGTAGCCACCGACCTGGTAGCCCCAGGAGCCGCCGTAGGGGTGCTCGGACACGGGCAGCAGCTCCACGTGCGTGAAGCCCAGCTCCTTCGCGTAGCGAGACAGCTCCGGCGCCAGCTCGCGGTACGTCATGGGCCGGTCGCCGTCCTCCACCACGCGGCGCCAGCTGCCCAGGTGGACCTCGTACACGCTCCACGGGTGCTGGGCCGCGTCCACGTGCTTCTCGCGCGTCTCCAGCCACGCGCTGTCGCCCCAGGCGTAGCGCTGCAGGTCGTGCACCACGGACGCGGTGGCGGGCGGCGTCTCCGTGCGGAAGGCGAAGGGGTCCGCCTTGAGCAGCGGGCCGCCGCCGTGGCCGGGCCGGATTTCGAACTTGTAGCGGGTGCCCTCGCCGACCTCCGGGACGAACAGCTCCCAGATGCCGGAGGACCCCATGCGCCGCATGGCGTGCAGGCGGCCGTCCCAGCCGTTGAAGTCACCCACCACGGACACGCCCCGGGCGGTGGGGGCCCAGACGGCGAACGACGTGCCCTTCACACCGTTGTGGTGGATGAGGTGCGCGCCCATGCGCTCCCAGAGCCGCTCGTGGCGGCCCTCGCCGGCGAAGTACAGGTCCATCTCCCCGATGGTGGGCAGGAAGCTGTACGGGTCGCGCAGCGTGAAGACCTTCTTGCCCGGGTACTCCACCTCCAGCAGGTACCCGAAGGGCTCCGTGCGGCCGTTGATGCGCGCCTCGAAGACGCCGCCGGTGCGGTGCTGCATGGGCACCTTGCCCCCGAACTCCGGCAGGACGTGGACGGCCACGGCCTCCGGGCGGTAGGCGCGCACCACGACCGCGTCGCCGTCCGGGTGGACGCCCAACATGGAGTGGGGCTCCGGGTGGCGCAGCTCCACCACGCGTTGCAGCTCCGCGTCCACCTGTGCTCTGTCCGCAGGCTTCCTCACTGGGCATCCTCCATCCGCAACAGGGCCTCGACGGGGATGCGCACCCAGTCCGGCCGGTTGGCGAGTTCGTAGCGCACTTCGTACAACAGCTTCTCCAGTTCGAAGGCGCGCAACATCACGTTGAAGGCTTCATCGTTGTCGGGCAGGAAGGTGGCGCCGCGCGTCGCCTGGCGGTAGCCCTCCAGGAACGCGTCGCGGGTGGGGCCCACGCGCCCGCGCGGCTGGCCGCCCTCCAGCGACACGGTGGCCTCCGCGTAGTCGAACGAGCGGATCATCCCCGCCACGTCGCGCAGCGCGCTGTACTTCTCACGGCGCGCGGTGAAGGAGCGGGACGGCTCGCCCTCGAAGTCGAAGAACAGCCACTGGCCCTCCGAGCGCAGCACCTGGCCCAGGTGCAGGTCGCCGTGGATGCGGATCTTCTGGCCGGAGGGCGCCACCTGCGCCAGCCGCTTCGCGTACGCGATGAGGCCGTCGCGTTTGTTCTCCAGGTCCGCGTGCAGCCGGCCGGCGTCCGCCAGCGTCACGCCCAGCTCGCCCACGATGGACGCGCTCCAGCGCTGCAGGTCCTCCTGGAGCAGCGGCTCCGGGGAGAACGCCAGGTCCTCCGGCTCCGCGGAGGCGAACGCCTTGTGCAGCTCTCCCAACCGCGCGCCCAGGTCTCGCATGTCCCCGAGGAAGCGCTCGCTTAGCGCCTTTTCCTGGCGCAGCCGCTCCAGCGTGTACTTCCAGCCGTCCACGGCGTCAGGCACGAAGCGGTGCGCCAGCGCGAGCGTCGCGCCCGCGGGGCCCTCCAGGTTCAGCGCGCCCACCAGTTGCGGCGTCGCGCGGAAGGACGTCTTCGTCGCGAGGAAGCGGCCCACCTCGTATTCGGGGTTCACGCCGGCCTCCAGCTTGCGGATGACCTTGACGATGACCCGCTCGCCCAGCACCAGCGAGGTGTTGCTCTGCTCCACGTTGAGCCGGCGCACGGAGAGCGGATCCGGCAGCGCCACGCCGCTGTCCGTGGAGGCGATCCATTCACCCACCACGCGGCCGGAGCCGGACACCACCTGCCGGCCCTCGCGCGCGAGGTTGAAGACGGCGCGCACGCAGTCGTCATCCTCCAGCGCGCTCACCAGTCCGTCGGCCGTGTGCCGGACCTGGAGCTGGTAGCGCTCCGGATTTCCCAACTCGTAGACGACTTCGATGATGGCCAGGGTGAAGGAGCACGTGCCCAGGTCCATGTTCACGTGGTCCGCCACGCTGACACTTTTGATGGGCCACGCCTTGCCGGCGAACCAACGTTGGGCCTTGAGGAAGTCTGGCAGCTTGGTCAGGTCCAGGGGGGTCACGCGGGGTTACTCCTTCGCCTGCAGCGGCTTGTCCAACCGGAACCACAGGAACATGTAAGGCCCCATCGACAGCTGATAGGGCAGGTCGCTGATGCGGGGGAATGGCGTCTCTCCAATCAACTCCACGGGGATGCTGCCTTCGAACTCGCGCAGGTCCAGCACGCCCGGCTGCGCGAAGCGCGACAGGTTGCACACGACGAGCACCGTCTGGCCCTCCCACTCCCGCACGAAGGCCAGCACCTTGCGGTTCTCCGTGGTGAGGAAGCGCAAGGTGCCCATGGCGAACACGGGGTAGCGCTGGCGGATGCCAATCATCCGCTTCACCCACTGGAGCAGGCTGGACTTCTGCCGCTCCTGGGCCTCCACGTTGATGGACTGGTAGCCGTAGACGGGATCCGCGATGACGGGCGCGAAGAGGCGCGCGTAGTCCGCGCGGCTGAAGCCCGCGTTGCGGTCGCCGGTCCACTGCATGGGCGTGCGCACGCCGTTGCGGTCGCCCAGGTAGATGTTGTCGCCCATGCCAATTTCGTCCCCGTAGTAGAGGACCGGCGTGCCGGGCAGGGTGAAGAGCAGGCTGTGCATCAATTCAATGCGGCGCCGGCCGTTGTCCATCAGCGGCGCCAACCTGCGGCGGATGCCCAGGTTGATGCGCATGCGCGGGTCGGTGGCGTACTCCCGGTACATGTAGTCCCGGTCCTCGTCCGTCACCATCTCCAGCGTCAGCTCATCGTGGTTGCGCAGGAAGATGGCCCACTGGCAGGTGTCCGGGATGTCCGGCGTCTGCTGCATGATTTCGACGATGGGCGTGCGGTCCTCGCGGCGCACCGCCATGAAGAGGCGGGGCATCACCGGGAAGTGGAAGCCCATGTGGAACTCGTCGCCCTCGCCAAAGTACACGCGCACGTCGGCGGGCCACTGGTTCGCCTCCGCGAGCAGCACCTTGTTCTGGTACTCGGAGTCGATGGTCTTGCGCAGCTTCTTCAAGAACGCGTGCGTCTCCGGGAGGTTCTCGCAGTTGGTGCCCTCGCGCTCGAAGAGGTAGGGCACTGCGTCGCAGCGGAACCCGTCCACGCCCATGTTGAGCCAGAAGCGCATGACGTCCAGCATGGCTTCCTGCACTTCGGGGTTGTCGTAGTTCAGGTCCGGCTGGTGGCTGAAGAAGCGGTGCCAGAAGTACTGCTTGGCCACCGGATCCCACGTCCAGTTGGAGCGCTCCGTGTCGGTGAAGATGATGCGCGCGCCCTTGTAGGCTTCGTCCGTGTCGCTCCAGACGTACCAGTTGCGCTTGGGGCTCTGGGGATCCCTGCGCGCCTCCTGGAACCAGGGGTGCTGGTCGCTGGTATGGTTCACCACCAGCTCGATGATGATGCGCAGTCCGCGCTTGTGGGCCTCTTCCACCAGCCGCTGGAAGTCCGCCAGCGTGCCGTAGTCCGGGTGGATGCCGTAGTAGTCCGCGATGTCGTAGCCGTCGTCGCGCAGCGGAGACGGGTAGTGCGGCAGGAGCCACAGGCAGTCCACGCCCAGGTCCTGGAGGTACGGCAGCTTTTCAATCAGGCCCGGGATGTCCCCGTGGCCGTCCCCGTTCGAGTCATGGAATGCGCGGATGTGCAGCTCGTAGATGAGCGCTTTTTTGTACCAAAGCGGATCCAGGTCCATACGCCTCTCGGAGGGAGTCACTCGAAGTAGTCGAACGCGTGTTCGGTGCGGCGGTAGCGGTACACGGCCCAGATGGCCGCGGGTTGTTCGGGCGTCAGGCGCACCTGCACGTCCGGGCCCTGCCAGAGCGAGCGCTGATCAGCCATCAGTTCCTGCACCTGATAGGTCTCCTCCGCGGTGACGCCCAGCCATTCCATGGGCACGCGGAGCAGGGCTTCTTGTGGCGCGTACGGATCCAGGCTCACCGCCACCAGCACCGTGCTGAGGCCGTCCGGTGAGCGCTTGCCATAGAAGAGGACGCGGTCGTTGTCGGACTCGAAGAAGCGCAGCGCCTGGTAGTGCTGGAGCGCGGGGTGCGCCTTGCGGATGGCGTTGAGCCTGGAAATCCATCCAGAGATGTTGCCCGGCCGGTCCCAGTCCCAGGCGACGAGCTGGTACTTCTCCGAGTCCAGGTACTCCTCTTTGCCCGGCACGGGGCGGCCCTCGCACAGCTCGTAGCCCGAGTACATGCCCCACACGGACGACAGCGTGGAGGCCAGCGCCACGCGCACGCGGAAGGCGCCGGGCCCCGCGTTCTGGAGGTTCTCCGGGAGGATGTCCGGCGTGTTGGGCCAGAGGTTGCCGCGGAAGTAGTCCGCCACGGGCGGCTGGGTGATCTCCTCCAGGTACGTGCGCAGCTCGTCCTTGAAGAGGCGCCAGGTGAAGTACGTGTACGACTGGGTGAAGCCCACCTTGCCCAGGGCCTTCATCACCTTGGGGCGGGTGAACGCCTCGGACAGGAAGAGCACGTCCGGGTGCAGGTCCTGCACGTCCCGGATGAGCCAGTGCCAGAACTGCATGGGCTTGGTGTGCGGGTTGTCCACGCGGAAGGTCCGCACGCCGTTGTCCACCCAGTGCAGCACGACGGACTTGAGCTCCTTCCAGAGGGCGTCCCGAGCGGGGCCCATCCAGTCGAAGTTGACGATGTCCTCGTAGCGCTTGGGCGGGTTCTCCGCCGTCTTGATGGTGCCGTCCGGGCGGTGCTGGAACCACTCCGGATGCTCCTTCACGTACGGGTGGTCCGGCGAGCACTGGAAGGCCAGGTCCAGCGCCACTTCGATGCCGTGCGCCTTCGCCGCGTCCACGAACGCGCGGAAGTCCTGCAGCGTGCCCAGCTCCGGGTGCACGGCCTTGTGGCCGCCCTCCGTGGCGCCAATGGCCCATGGGCTGCCCACGTCGCCGGGCTCCGCGCGCAGGCTGTTGTTCTTGCCCTTGCGAGCGGTGCGCCCGATGGGGTGGATGGGCGGCAGGTAGACGGTGTCGAACCCGAGCTTCTGGATGTATGGCAGCCAGGCCTGCGCGTCCTTGAAGGTGCCGTGCGTCTTGCCGTCGCGCTTCGCGGAGCGGGGGAAGAATTCGTACCAGGCGGCGTTGCGCGCCTTCTCCCGGTCCACGAACACCTCCAGCACCTTGTCGTACTTGCTGGCGAGCGTGCGGTCCGGATGCCGTGACGCGGCGTCCGCCAGCTCGGAAGACAGCGCGGCGAGGAGGTGGTCCGGCGTGGGCGGCGTGCGCAGGCGGGCCCCTGCCTCGGCGAGCAACCGGTGGTCCTCCGCGGACTTGCCCTTGGCGCGAGCGGCGGCGCCTTCCAGCAGGGCAGCGCCCTCCAGCAGCTCGCTCTTCACGTCACGGCCGGCGTCCACCTTGCGCTTCAGCTCGTGCGCCCACGTGCGGAAGAGATCCGGCCAGGCTTCAATCGTGAATTCGTAACGGCCGTTCTTCGCGAGCGGGATGGAGCCTTCCCAGGCGTCGTTGTTCTTGAAGGCGAGAGGGACCTCGGCCCAGTCCGTCTTCTGGGCAGCAGGGGTGACCTGGCGCCAGCGGGCGACGGCCACGAGGACGTCGTGGCCTTCCTTGAAGATGTCCGCCCGGACGGTCAGGCTCTCCCCGGCGACGCGCTTGATGGCGTAGCGCCCCGCGTCCAGTTCCGGCTGGACGTTCTCGATGAACACGCTTCCGAGTCGTTCGGTCATATCGGCTGGCGGCCCCTTATAGGACTCTGAGTCAGTGGCTCCAGGCGGCATTGCGCGGGTGTTGATGATTGAAGATGGCCGCCGCCTGGTCGCGTTGGCCTGTCAACGTTAGGAACGGAGGGAGCGGTCGCCCAGCCCGAGGAACCGGGTAGACGGGCCCTGATAGTTGAAGCTGGGATCCGCCCCTCCGGTTGCGGTATCCGGGACGAACATGGCGCCCAACGACTCCGCTGCTCAGCAAGCGAGTGACCAGTCGGCCGACCGCGACCTGTTGAAGCAGGTGGCACTCGGCAGCGCCGCGGCCATGCGAGATGTCTACGCGAGGTGTTCCGCGCGGGCGTTCGCCATCGGGGTGCGGCTGTTGCCCACGCGGGCGGACGCGGAAGAGGTGCTGCAGGAGACCTTCCTGGAGGTCTGGCGGCGCGCGCGAGAGTTCGACCCGGCGCGCGGCGGACTGGAGACGTGGGTCACGACCATCGCGCGCACGCGGTCCATTGATCGACTGCGTTCATTGGGCACGGTGTCGCGGATGGTGGATGGGGTGGCGCAGCAGCCGCCCCCGGTGAGCGCGACGCCGCCGTCACCGGATGACTCCGCCGCCGCGGCGCAGGACCAGGCGCGGGTGCGGGCGGCGATGGCGCAGTTGCCGCCGGAGCAGCGCGAGGTGGTGCTGCTCGGGTATTTCGACGGGCTGTCCCAGAGTGAGATCGCGAAGAAGACGGGCCAACCGCTGGGGACGGTGAAGACGCGTGCGCGGCTGGCGCTGGAGAAGCTGGCGGTGCTGCTGGACGCGCCTCCAGTGAGCACGTCCGGCTGAGTGCAGGACAGCAGCCCTGTTCCGCGGGGACGGGCGGTGGGGCAGGCCCCGGCCACGTCCTCCTTGCCGCTGTCGGGTGGGGCCCCAAACGTTGCGACTGTTTGGCGAACCCGAGGGAGGGGGCGGACATGCGCAAGATGCGGGAGACGGGGACGGCGTTGATGAACGCGCGGGAGATGCGGCTGGTGCTGGCCAGCGCGCCGCGCAACTTGATGGAGCTGTCCCGGCGCGAGCTGATGGGGATGGTGCGGCGCGCGCGCGGCATGGTGGACCAGTACGAAAAGCTGGCGCGCCGGCTGCGCCGTGAGGCCATGCGCGTCCCCATGGGGAGCCGTGTGATCGGCGGGCGCATGGACACGCGGCGCAAGGCAGCCCTGTTCCGCAAGGCGCTGACGCGCTTCGAGTCGCAGCTGCGGCGGATGGAGATGGTGCCGGCGCGGAAGGCGAGGCCGACGATGCGCAAGCGGCCGGCGGTGAAGAAAACGCTGCGGCCCGCGGCCCGCGCCACGGCGCAGCGCAAGAAGGCGGTGGTGACGAAGAAGGCGATGCGGCCCGCGGGCTATGCGCGCCGGGGCCCGGTGAAGGCACGGGCGCACAAGGCGCGGCGCATGCCGGCGGTGAAGGCACGGGCGCACAAGGCACGGCGCATGCCGGCGATGAAGGCGCAGGCGCACCGGACCGTGAAGGGGCGGACGCCAGCGCGCCGGGCCGCGACGCGGTAGCGGATTTCGGGGGAGGGAAGCCGGGTCGCGTCCAGCTCGTGGCCTGGCGAGGGGGAGGGGAGCTGGACTGTGTCCGCCCCGCATTGGGGCGGACACAGTGGGCGTGAGCGGAGCCCATCGCCAGAAGGTCGCCGACAAAGCCGGCGCGAAAGTCCGGAGCGAGCGGCGGAGTCCAGGTCCCACCGGCACCAGCGTTCCAACTCAAGGGCCAGCGTACGGAGCTTCATGGGCGAGAGGGGACGCGAAGGGCCCTCGCCGCACACGACGCAGAATCGTCCTGCACGGTGGCTGACACGGAGCCGCCGGCACCACGCTCTTCGCCGCGGAGGTGCAGCTCCGTCGCTTCGTCATGTGCGGGAGCTGATGAGGAGGCGCTGGCACCACGCTCTTGGCCGCGGAGGTGCAGTTCCGACGCTTCGTCATGTGCGGGAGTTGATGAGGAGGCGCTGGCACCACGCTCTTCGCCGCGGAGGTGCAGTTCCGACGCTTCGTCATGTGCGGGAGTTGATGAGGAGGCGCTGGCACCACGCTCTTCGCCGCGGAGGTGCAGTTTCGACGCTTCGTCATGTGCAACGGCTGATTGAGCCTGGCCCGGTTCCGTGGACACCCGAGATGTGATGGAAGGAGCACGGGATGTCCGCGACTGACGAAAAGCAGAGGAAGCCCCGCAGGCCGCGCCGGGAGTTCACGGCGGAGTACAAGGCCGGG
>NZ_RAWR01000073.1:0-42018 GCF_003986945.1 Corallococcus sp. AB018
GTGGGCGGGCTTGCCCTGTTCGGACAGGCGCTGGGCTTCGGCGGCACGGGCCTCTTCGGCGAGGCGCTGAGCTTCGGCTTCGGCGCGAACGCGAGCTTCCTCGGCGAGCCGGGCGGCTTCGATTCGAGCGGCCTCTTCGGCGAGGAGGGCTTCCTCCTCAGCGCGAAGGCGGGCCTCTTCGACCAGGCGGGACTCTTCCGCGAGCCGAGCCTCTTCCTCCGCACGCAGGCGCGCTTCTTCGGCCAGACGCGCTTCCTCTGCGAGTCGGGCTTCCTCGATCGCGCGAAGACGGGCTTCTTCCGCGAGGCGGGCCTCTTCGGCCAGTCGCGCCTCTTCTTCCGCACGAAGGCGGGCTTCTTCCGCGAGCCGAGCCTCTTCCGCTGCGCGAAGACGGGCCTCTTCGGCGAGCCGAGCCTCTTCCGCGAGGCGGGCCTCTTCGGCCAGTCGCGCCTCTTCCGCGAGACGGGCCTCTTCCTCCGCACGCAGGCGGGCTTCTTCCGCGAGGCGAGCCTCCTCGGCCAGCCGCGCCTCTTCGGCGAGGCGAGCTTCCTCGGCAAGGCGAGCTTCCTCTGCAAGCCGAGCCTCTTCTTCAGCACGAAGGCGAGCTTCCTCGGCGAGGCGAACTTCCTCGGCAAGGCGAGCTTCCTCTGCAAGCCGAGCCTCTTCTTCAGCACGAAGGCGAGCTTCCTCGGCGAGGCGAACTTCCTCGGCGAGGCGAGCTTCCTCCGCCGCACGCAGGCGCGCTTCTTCAGCCAGACGCGCTTCCTCAGCGAGTCGAGCCTCTTCAATCGCGCGAAGCCGAGCCTCTTCGGCCAAGCGCGCTTCTTCCGCCAGCCGGGCCTCTTCCTCTGCACGGAGTCGGGCTTCCTCCTCCGCGCGAAGCCGCGCTTCCTCCAAGAGGCGCGCCTCTTCATCTGCACGGAGTCGGGCCTCTTCCTCTGCGCGCAGGCGCGCCTCTTCGGCTAGGCGAGCTTCTTCCGCGAGCCGGGCCTCTTCGGCCAAGCGCGCCTCTTCTACAGCACGAAGCCGAGCCTCTTCCGCGAGCCGAGCCTCTTCTTCCGCACGCAGCCGAGCCTCTTCGGCCAGCCGAGCCTCTTCCGCGAGCCGAGCCTCTTCCGCGAGCCGAGCCTCTTCCGCGAGCCGAGCCTCTTCGGCCAGCCGAGCCTCTTCCGCGAGCCGAGCCTCTTCTTCCGCACGCAGCCGAGCCTCTTCGGCCAGCCGAGCCTCTTCCGCGAGCCGAGCCTCTTCCGCGAGTCGCGCCTCTTCGGCGAGACGTGCCTCCTCGGCAAGGCGAGCCTCTTCCTCCGCACGAAGCCGGGCCTCTTCGGCCAGACGCGCCTCTTCGGCGAGTCGTGCCTCTTCGGCTAGGCGAGCCTCTTCCTCCCCACGAAGCCGGGCCTCTTCGGCCAGACGCGCCTCCTCTGCGAGTCGTGCCTCTTCGGCACGAAGCCGTGCCTCCTCCGCGAGCCGAGCCTCTTCCGCGAGGCGGGCCTCTTCCTCTGCACGCAGGCGGGCTTCTTCCGCGAGACGAACCTCTTCGGCTAGGCGAGCCTCCTCCGCGAGCCGGGCCTCTTCTTCCGCACGAAGGCGAGACTCCTCTGCGAGTCGAGCCTCCTCCGCAAGCCGAGCCTCTTCGGCGAGTCGAGCCTCCTCCTCAGCACGAAGGCGAGCCTCCTCTGCGAGCCGAGCCTCTTCCTCCGCGAGAAGGCGGGCCTCCTCCGCCAAGAGAGCTTCTTCTTCGGCACGAAGCCGGGCCTCTTCGGCGAGCCGAGCCTCTTCGGCCAGACGTGCCTCTTCTTCACGAAGGCGCGCTTCCTCGGCGAGGCGGGCCTCCTCGGCGAGCCGGGCCTCCTCTTCCGCACGCAGCCGAGCTTCTTCGGCCAGACGCGCCTCTTCTGCCAGACGCGCTTCCTCCTCAGCGCGAAGACGGGCCTCTTCCGCGAGCCGGGCCTCCTCTTCCGCACGCAGGCGAGCCTCTTCGGCCAGGCGAGCCTCTTCCGCAAGCCGCGCCTCTTCCGCGAGTCGCTCTGCCTCAATGCGTGCCAGTTCCGCGAGCCGGGCTTCTTCCTCTGCTCGCAGCCGGGCTTCCTCGGCGAGGCGTGCTTCCTCTGACTGTCGAGCCTCTTCAGCAAGGCGCGCTGCTTCGATTCGAGCGGCTTCCTCGGCAAGGAGTGCCTCTTCGGCGAGCCGGGCCTCCTCTTCCGCACGCAGCCGAGCCTCTTCCGCGAGCCGAGCCTCTTCTTCCGCACGCAGCCGAGCCTCTTCCGCGAGCCGGGCCTCTTCGGCGAGCCGGGCCTCTTCGGCGAGCCGGGCCTCCTCGATCACGCGAAGGCGAGCCTCTTCGGCGAGCCGCGCCTCTTCCTCAGCACGAAGGCGGGCTTCCTCCGCGAGGCGTGCCTCTTTGGCGAGGCGAGCCTCTTCGGCAAGGCGTGCCTCTTCGGCCAGACGTGCTTCCTCTTCCGCACGAAGACGCGCCTCTTCCGCGAGCCGAGCCTCCTCTTCCGCACGCAGCCGAGCCTCTTCGGCCAGACGCGCCTCTTCCGCCAGACGCGCTTCCTCCTCCGCGCGGAGTCGAGCCTCTTCCGCGAGTCGGGCCTCCTCCGCAAGGCGGGCTTCCTCTATCGCCCGGAGACGTGCCTCTTCCGCGAGTCGGGCCTCTTCCTCAGCACGAAGCCGTGCCTCCTCCGCGAACTGGGCCTCTTCTGCAAGGCGGGCTTCCTCCTCTGCACGAAGGCGTGCTTCTTCGGCCAGCCGAGCCTCTTCCGCGAGTCGCTCTGCTTCGAGCCGCGCCAGTTCCGCGAGCCGAGCCTCCTCCGCGAGTCGCTCTGCTTCGAGCCGCGCCAGCTCCGCGAGCCGAGCCTCTTCCGCGAGTCGCTCTGCTTCGAGCCGCGCCTCCTCCGCGAGTCGCTCTGCTTCAACGCGAGCAAGCTCCGCGAGCCGAGCTTCTTCGGCCAGACGTTCAGCTTCAATGCGCGCCAGTTCAGCCAACCGCGCCTCTTCGGCGAGTCGCTCGGCTTCAATGCGCGCCTCTTCGGCGAGTCGAGCCTCCTCCGCGAGACGCTCGGCTTCAACGCGCGCCTCTTCGGCGAGTCGAGCCTCCTCCGCGAGTCGCTCTGCTTCAATGCGCGCCAGTTCCGCAAGCCGAGCCTCTTCGGCGAGTCGCTCCGCTTCGAGCCGAGCAAGCTCCGCCAGCCGCGCCTCTTCCGCGAGCCGAGCCTCCTCCGCCAGCCGCTCCGCTTCGATGCGCGCCAGCTCCGCCAGCCGGGCCTCTTCGGCGAGCCGCTCCGCCTCCAGCCGAGCCAGCTCCGCCAGCCGGGCCTCTTCGGCGAGCCGCTCCGCTTCAATGCGCGCCAGTTCCGCGAGCCGGGCCTCCTCCGCCAGCCGATCCGCCTCCCGCCGCGCTTCCTCCTCCGCCCGAAGCCGTGCCTCCTCCGCCAGCCGCGCCTCTTCCAGCGCCCGGAGCCGAGCCTCTTCCGCCAGCCGCTCCGCCTCGATGCGCGCCAGCTCCGCCAGCCGCGCCTCTTCCGCGAGCCGAGCCTCCTCCGCCAGCCGCTCCGCCTCCAGCCGCGCCAGCTCCGCGAGCCTCGCCTCCTCCGCGAGCCGCTCCGCCTCCTCGCGGCGGCGCGCCTCCTCGATGGCCCAGGCCTCCTCCTCCGCCTGCCGCAGCTCCTCCTCGCGCCGCAGCCGCTCGCGCTCGTCCCACTCCTCCACCGACAGGGCCTCGATGCGGCCCTCGCGCTCCAGCACCCGCAGCAGCGCCTGCTGTGCTCCCGTCAGCGACTCCGGCCTTCGGAACGCCCCCAGCGTCTCCAACAGGCCCCGCTCCGACGCATCCGTCAGCCACGGCTCGCACGCCGCCACCTCCGGGCAGCGGTAGACCCTCGCGGGCACGGGCTCACTGGGCGCCGGCTCCAGAGCCGCCCGCACCACCCGCACCCCCGCGATGGGCGCGAAATCCCCCACCGCGTCCACCGACTCCGCCTCGAAGTCCGCGCGCTCCGCGAGCTCGCTCAGCCGCCGCACCTGCGCCAGCACCTGCTGCTCGTGCACCACCGCGGGCCGCAGCCCGCTGTCCTCCAGCAGCTCCTCGTCCGGCGCCGCCGCCCCACCCCGCGCCCACAGCGCGTCCAGGGCGTCCACGCCCAACAGCCCGTTCTGGAAGAGCGCCTGCGCCGGCGTCTGGTAGCCGAAGCCCAGCTTCGCGCCCACCAGGTCGCCCTCGCGCAGCCACAGCGCGGACTCGCGTCCACCGGCGTGCAGCGTCAGCCGGCCGGTGGCTCGGGACTTGTGGGCGGCATACAGCGCTTCGGCGACCTGCGAGGCGGACATTCGGCCACGGAGTGTAGCCCGTCCCGCTCGCCCCTCAATTCGACGGCGGTGCCTGCCTGGCCGCCATCCCCAGCTGCACCTGCCGCAGCGCCTCGTAGGCGCCAATCCCCACCGAGGTCGAAAGATTCAAGCTCCGGCGCTCCGGCAGCATCGGGATGGTCACCGGCGTCCCCGTCCCCCCCTCCATCACCTCCGGCAACAGCCCCGTCACCTCCGAGCCGAACACCAGGTGGTCCCCCGGCTCGAACCGCGCCGCGTACAGCGACGTCTCCGCCCGGGCGGAGAACAGCCACCGCCGGGCCTGGGGGTACTCCGCCACATAGGCGTCGTAGGTCGGGTACAGCTTCAGGAACACCTTGTCCCAGTAGTCCAACCCCGCCCGCTTCAGGTTCCGGTCGTCGATGGAGAACCCCAGGGGCTCCACCAGGATGAGCCGGCAGCCGGTCACCGCGCACAGCCGGGCCACGTTGCCGGTGTTGGGCGGAATCTGCGGGGAGACGAGGACCAGGTGCAGGGGGGACGCCAGGGGCTCAAGCATGGGATAGAACACCGGACATGCACTGGAGGGTGACCAACGAAACGCGGCAGCGGCTGCTCGCGGACCGCGCCGAACGCGCCGAGTCCTTCGTCCAGCGCTTCCAGGGGCTCATGGGCCGCGCCTCGCTGCCCATGGGGGGCGGGATGCACATCGAGCCCTGCAACTCCATCCACACCTTCTTCATGCGCATCCCCATCGACGTCGCCTTCCTGGACGCGGAAGGGCGCATCGTCAAGCAACTGTCCGCCATGCCTCCCTGGCGGACCTCGTCCATCTACTTCAAGGCCCGCTCCGTCCTGGAGCTGCCCGCCGGGGTCCTCCTGGCCAGCGGCACCCAGGAGGGCGACCGCCTGGTTTTCGGCCCCGGAGAGCCCCCGGGCGCCTAGGGGGCCGAGGGCTCGTGCCGTCCCACCCACCCGTACCCGCAGGGGGGAATGCTGGGACAGACGAGAGGTTTTTGACCCCTTTTGGAGCGCTTTGTTAACGTCGCGCCCCGATTTTCACGCCTCTCCCCGGAAGAGTCCCTTCGCATGCGCATCGAGGTCGCTGGCAGCACCCACGTCGGGATGAAGCGGAACCACAACGAGGACAACTACCTCGTGCTCCCCGAGGAGAACCTCATGGTCGTGGCGGACGGCATGGGCGGTCACTCGTCCGGGGAGATCGCCAGCCGCATCGCGGTAGACGAGCTGGGTGAGTTCTTCCGCCTCACGTCCAAGGACCAGGACGCCACCTGGCCCTTCAAGATGGACAAGCAGCGCAACTACGACGAGAACCGCCTGGCCACCGGCATCAAGCTGGCGAACGCGCGCATCTTCGAGCGCGCCACGGTGGACACCAAGTACAAGGGCATGGGCACCACCATCGTGTCCGTGCACTTCGCGGAGAACGGCGTCTACGTGGGCCACGTGGGCGACAGCCGCGTGTACTTCTTCCGCGGCGGGATGCTCCAGCAGGTGACGGAGGACCACTCGCTGCTCAACGACTACCTCAAGGCGAAGAAGCTCACGCCGGAGGAGATCGAGAACTTCCCCCACAAGAACGTGATTGTCCGCGCGCTGGGGATGAAGGAGCAGGTGCAGGTGGACGTCACCCGCGTGGATCCGCTGGAGAACGACGTCTTCCTGCTGTGCTCGGACGGCCTGAGCGGCATGATCACCGACGCGCAGATGCAGGACATCCTGTCGCGCACGCCGGAGCTGGAGAAGGCGTGCGGCCAGCTCATCGACCTGGCCAACGCGGCGGGCGGCAACGACAACGTCACCTGCGTGCTCGCGCGCTACCACGCCGCCTGAGGCAGCCGCCCCATCCGGCCGCGTGAAGGCCCGTGCTCCCCGAAGGAGCGCGGGCCTTTGCCTTGAGGAGTCCCCATGTCCTGGAACCTGCTGACCGGCCTGCTGCTGATGGCGGCCCCGCCTGACTTCTCCCAGCCCCTCGGAGGCTCCGGAGGAACGGCGCCCGCGTCGGTCGCGACGCTCGTCTCGGACGGACAGCAGCTGGTGCTGGACGTGGACGTGGTGGACGCGACGCCATCGGACGCGACGGACGACGTCCACTCGGACCACGTGGAGGTGTGGTTCGGGCTGGAGGCGCCCGACGCGCTGATGCCTTCACGCGTCGTCACCACGTCCCCCGAGGGGAAGCTCTTCACGGTGAGAGACAAGGACGACCCGAAGGCGCTCGAGGCCATCATCCGCGACGAGTTCCCGGTGGACAAAGGCTGCGAGGAGGATCAGCGGGCCGTGCGCGAGCAGCTGGGCACGGCGCCCAAGCGGACGCGGGTGCTGCTGGGGCTCGCGCACCTGGGCTTCTTTCCAGACGGCCGCCCCCCCGTGCTCTACGACGTCGAGCGCTACCCGGGCCTGTCCCCGGCCCTGGGGGAAGGCGACGTGCGCTACGAAGTGCTGCGGACGGCCACGGGCTACCACGTGCGCGCGGTGCTCCAGCCCGGGGCGCTGCTGTTCGTCCCGAAGGACGGCGTGCGCACGTTGCGCGTCCGGGTGGACGCCATCGACGCGGGCGCCGCGGGCACGAAGGAGACGCTGCGCTCCACGCACCCGGCCCCGAAGTGGGGTGACGCGGAGACCCTGCGGACCGTGAAGCTCGCGAAGCCGCTCACGATGAAGCTGGTGGAGGGCCTTCCGGAGCTGGGGCGGCCCCTGACCAAGGCGCCCGGCGCGAAGCAGGCGTTCAATGAGCTGCCGCCCTACTTCCTGCGCACGGGGGAGACGTGGACCGGCGTGCGGGTGCTCCGCAAGGTCCCCTGGAGCACCGAGAGGCGGCACTGCTCCGTGACGCTCGACGATGTCACCGGATACAGCCCCCAGGCCAGTGTCTTCGGTCCGCCCACCCCGTTCGTGGGCGGTGACACCGCGAGCATCCAATTCAAGGCCCCGGGCGCCCCGACGACGCTGTACCTCGCCCGGGCGCCGGGCGACCTACGCGCCGTGCTGTCCAGCCAGGTGGTGGAGACGTTCCGGTTCAAGGACGGCACGCCGGGACTCGTGGAGCGGAGCGATGACCCCATGTATGGCCGCTACACGAACGGCCCCTGCGGCGGCGCGACCGTCGTCACGGTGCAGCTCGTGCGCCTGGAGAAGCAGGGGCCTAAGCGGACCGTCCTGCTGACCTGGGACGACTGCGGCAGCGGCATCTCGGACGGAAAGCAGCACTTGGCGCAGTACCCGGAGAGCGCCGACGAGGACATCATCCCGGAGCTCCACTGGGCCAGGCCGGGACAGAAGCTGCGCGTGACGTTCGGTACCCTCCTCACGCTGGAGGCCACCTGGAAACCCGATGGCTCCGGCGTGAAGGTGGAAACGGTCGCCGCCAGACCGTGATCAGCGCCCCGTCAGCGGCGCGGGCACCCGGTGCGGGCCCCACGCGAGCACCTCGGTGAGCGCTTCACCGGGGGACACCTGCGTCTCCTCGAACACGGCGCAGCGCTCGAGCCGCGCGCCCGGCCCCACCCTCGCTCCCGGACCCACTGACACGCCCGGGCCCACGGTGGCTTCCGCGTCCACCACGCTGCCCGCGCCCACGTAGGCGGGCCCGCGCACCGTCCCCGCGACGCGGGCCTCCGGGTGCACCCAGGCTCCGTCCGCTCCGGCCTTCAGCCCGTGAAACGGTGAGTCCTTCCCCAGCGCCTGCAACGGCACGCGCCCTTCGAGCACGTCCCGCACCGTGGCCAGGTAACGCGACGGCATGCCCAGGTCGGACCAGTACGCGTCCACCGCGTGGCCCCGCACCTGGAGCCCCGCCTGCATCACCCGCACGTAGACCTCGCGGTTGATGTCCTCGGGGCCTTCGGCCGTCATGAAGTCGAACACGCTGGGGGACATCACGTGCACGCCCGTGAAGTGCCACGGCTTCAGGCCCTCGCCGCCCGGCCCGTAGCCCGCGATGCGGCGCACCTGCCCGCCCGCGTCCGCCTCCACCGCCGCGTACTTCTCCCCCTCCGGCATGGGCAGCAGCACCATCGTCGCCACCGCGCCGGACTCGCGATGCGCCGCGACCACGGGCTTCAGGTCCACTGGGAAGAGGATGTCCCCGTTGAACACGAGGAAGTCCTCGCCGGAGAGGAAGTCGCGCAAGCCGCGGATGCCTCCGCCCGTGCCCTGGATGACCGGCTCGTGCACCACGTGCAGCGGCAGCCCCGCGCGCTCGCACTCCGCGCGGGCCACCGCCGCCATCGTGTCCGGCAGGTGGTGCGTGTTGATGCCCACCTCCGTCACGCCCGCCGCCTTCAACACCGTCAGGTGGTAGCGCAGCAGCGGCTGCCCGAGGAACGGCATGGCCGGCTTGGGCCAGCGCTCCGTGAGCGGACGCAGGCGCGTGCCCAGGCCCGCGCAGAGGACCATCGCTTTCATGGCTTCAGGCCGCCAGCTCGGGCACGTACTTCGCCACCAGCTTCTGCAGCGGCGCCAGCTCCGGCCGGCGCGCGAACGCGGCCTTCACGTAGCGCAGCGACGCCGGGATGGACACCAGGAAGCCCGGGTTGCCCTTCACGCGGTTGATGAACTCGAAGCGCCCCGCGTCCTTCAGCTTGCGCTGGATGGTGAGCAGGTCGAAGAACGCCTTGAACTCCCTGGCGTCGATCTTCTCCCCGCTCTCCTGCTCGAACGTGGCGATGTAGCGGTCCAGCATCGTGTCCACGAAGTCGCGGTCCAGCTCCACGTAGCTGTCGCGCAGCAGCGCCACCAGGTCGTACTGGCGCGGCCCCTGGAGCGCGTCCTGGAAGTCGATGACCACCAGCTCGCCCTCCTTCACCATGATGTTGCGGCTCTGGTAGTCGCGGTGCGTGAAGCCTCGCGGCGCGGCGGCCAGCTGCTTCGCGATGTCCCGGAACGTGGCGTCCAGCTCCGCGCGCTCCGCGTCCGTGGGCAGCTTGCCGCTCCAGGCCTCCAGGCCCCACTCGCGGAAGTGGTGCAGCTCCCAATCGTACAGGTCCTCGTCGAAGGCGCGCGTGAAGGCCAGGCACTCCGGGTCGCGCTGCTTCTCCGCCTGCACGCGCAGCTTCGCCAGCAGGTCCACCGCGCGCGTGTAGAGCGCCTGGTTGTGACGGCCCCCCTCCAGCGCGGACTCGAAGGTGATGTCGCTCAGGTCCTCCAGCACCATGATGCCGGCGGGCTCGTCGTAGCGGAGGATTCGCGGCACGCGCACACCCAGCTTCTCCAGGTAGCGGTGCACGTTGACGAAGGGCAGCTCCTTCGGGGGCTCGCCCTTGGTGGCCTCCTCGCTCTTCTTCGTCGCGTCCGGCGGCATCACCATCAGCACCCAGCTCTCCGGGGCGCTGCCGACGCGGTAGTAGGAGCGGTTGCTCGCGTCGCCCTTCAACTTCTTGATGGGGGCATCGGGGACGGGACGGCCAATGGCCTGTCCCACCTGGTCGCGAAGGGCGGCCTCAAGTTCCATGGGGGGCGGGTACTCCAGAGGGGGAAGGGAAAGACGCCCGCGAGTATCGGAGGCACGGCGCGGCGGGTCAAAGCCCGCGTGGGCCTCGCGTCCGGCGGCCGCCTGCCCTGTCGCCTACGCGACGAGGAGCCCCAGGAAGCCCCCACACGGTCGCGGCATCCTGCGTCAGGAAGGGCCGTGCCTTCGGGCATGTTCCCCCTGACAGGGCGGAGCACATATAAGGCCCCGACCCTCACTTTTTTCGGGAAGCCACGCACGATGGACATCCAACAGAACATCCTCACCGCCATTGGCCACACGCCGCTGGTGAAGCTCAACAAGCTCGTCGGTCCGAACGACGCCACCGTGCTCGTGAAGTGCGAGTTCATGAACCCCGGCGCGTCCATCAAGGACCGCATGGCGCTCTACATCATCGAAAAGGCCGAGCGGGAGGGGAAGCTCAAGCCCGGCGGCACCATCGTGGAGAACACGTCCGGCAACACCGGCATGGGCGTGGCGCTGGCGGCGGCGGTGAAGGGCTACAAGTGCATCTTCACCATGCCGGACAAGATGTCCCTGGAGAAGATCAACCGCCTGAAGGCCATGGGCGCCCAGGTCGTCGTCACGCCGACGAACGTTCCGGCGGAGGACCCTCGCAGCTACTACGAGACGTCCAAGCGCCTGGCCAAGGAGACGCCCGGCGCGTTCATGCTGAACCAGTACCACAACCCGGACAACATCGAGGCGCACTACCACACGACGGGTCCGGAGATCTTCCAGCAGACCGAAGGCAAGTTCGACTACTTCGTGTCCGGCCTGGGCACCGGCGGCACCATGAGCGGCGCCGGCAAGTACCTCAAGGAGAAGATCCCCGGCCTGAAGAACGTCGGCGTGGATCCGGAAGGCTCCGTCTACGAGGGCTACTTCAAGACGGGCAAGCTCACCGAGCCGCACGTCTACAAGGTCGAGGGCATTGGCGAGGACATGCTCTGCGGCGCCATGGACTTCAAGGTCGTGGACGACGTGCGCCAGGTCGATGACCGCATGTGCTTCAACGCCGCTCGCCGCCTCGCGCGCGAAGAGGGCATCTTCGCGGGCGGCTCGTCCGGCGCGGCGGTGCACGTGGCGGTGCAGCTGGCGAAGGAGGTCGGCAAGGGGAAGACCATCGTGGTCGTCCTCCCGGACTCCGGCAGCAGCTACATCAGCAAGTTCCACTCCGACGAGTGGATGCGCGACAACGGCTTCATGCAGGAGAAGGGCGCCGGCACGGTGCGCGACATCATCGGCGCGAAGCCCCGCGACCTGAAGACGGCCAAGCGCGGTGACCGCGTGGACCACGTGGTGGAGACCATGCGCAGCAATGGCATCAGCCAGATGCCCGTGGTGTCCGACGACGGGCGCGCCGTGGGCATGGTGCACGAGTACGACCTGCTCAACGCCCTGGTGGCCAACAAGGTGAAGTTCCAGGACGCCATCGACCCCATCGTCGCCCCGCTCCAGGGCGCCGTGTCCGCCGACGCCAGCATCGACCGGCTGCGTGAAATCTTCGCGCGCGACAACGTGGCCGTGGTGAAGGACGGCGAGACCGTCATCGCCATCGTCACGAAGATCGACCTCATCGACCACCTGCACCGCACCGCCGCTTAAGGCCGCGGGCGCGAGCGCCTGAAACACCGCGGGCCCGGAAGGAGGAGGACATCCTCCCTTCGGGCCCGTCGTGTTTCTTGAGCGGTGCTGCGGGTTCTTCAGAGTCCCGCGGGGTCCGGCTTCGTCAGGTCCAGGGCCACCATGTGGTAGCCCGGCCCCACGTGCATGAAGCCGAAGCGCTCCGCGCGGTTCTTGATGGCGTCCAGCTGCGAGTAGCCCAGGAGCAGCTTGAAGCCCTGTTTCCGGGCCTCGTCGCGGACGGCGGCGACGATGGCGTTGACGGCTTCGTTGCGGTCCTCCTTGGTCAGCCCGGGCGCGGCGATGATGCCTTCAATCAGCGCCACCGAGCTGTCCGTGCGGTACAGGAAGCCCGCCGCCTTCTCCGGCACCACGAAGCCGTACTCCGGCAGGGCCTCTGGCGTCATCGTCTCATCCCACGGCTTGCGCCACAGGTTGAGCAGTTCGTGGTGGACCTTGGGGTCGAAGCGGACGGGCTTCATGGACTAGGACAGGAACGTGGACATCTTCTGGGCGGCGAGCTCGGTCGCGTTGTTCATGCCCAGGTTGGTGAGCGGGTTGCTCTTGGTGGCCTTGAACAGGTCGCCGACGATGTCGGTGACCTTGCTCTTGCCCTTCGCCAGGTTCAGCGCGCCGGACAGCAGGCTGTTGCCGCCCGCGCCGTCCATCAGGCCGGAGCCGGCGAAGGCCCCCAGCGCGTTCTTGAGCACGCCGCCGCCCGGGATGAGGTCGGTGGCCGCGCCCAGCAGCGCCTGGAGGGGGTTCTTGCCCTGCATCAGACCGCTGGCGAAGCCCATCGCCGCGCCGAGCAGCGGGTTCACCGCCGACACGAACGGCTTGACGATGTCCATCACCTTGCCGAGAGCCTTGCCGATGCCACCCATGGTCTGATCCTTTTCGTGGAGGGCCGCGCGGGCCCTCGAAGTGAGACTGACAGTGGGATTCTCGGAGGAACGCCGGAGAAGTTTCCGGTTCCGGGATTATCCGAGTGACCCACCCCAAAGCCCTGTGATTCCAGGGCCTTGGAGGGACGTTTCAGCCCCGGATGGGGCCCTTCTTGGCTTCCGCCGGATCCACGGCGGCGCCGGGCTTGGCGGCCACAGGCTGGCCGGGCTTGGCGGTGGCACCCAGCGCGGCGCTGTAGCGCTGCTCGTGGCTCTTGTCGCTGCTGAAGCCGTCGCGCTGCTGGGCGGGGCTGATGGCGATCTCCCCGTCGATGATCTTCTGCAGGTGGGTGCCGATCTCCTCCACCGTGGGGATCTTCGGGTCGCGCGCCTTCAGCTCCTCGTCGGGGATGATCTCCAGTTGGGGCGGCTTGTCCGGGTGGATGGCGTAGTCGAGGATCTTCTCCACGTACTGCGCGACGGGGATCTTCAGCATCTCCGCCTGCTGCTGCACGTCGGCATCCGCCAGCAGCTCCGCGCGCACCACTTCCACGGGACGCTTCAGCCGGCTGGGCGCCGGAGGAGGAACGACCTCATTGGTGTTGGACATGGGCTTCTCCTTTGGGCGTATTGGTAACCCAGGTCAGCCCCGGAACTCAAAGTGTGGGTTCCCCGGCGCGGAAAAAGGGACTGAACCGTCAGGGGGACGGAGGGCGGCGAGCGAAGAGGGCGTTGGCCACCTCCGTCATCACCACCTCGCCATTCTGGTTCACGACCTCAAGGCGCAGCTTGAGCGCGCCGCGGTCCGGCTTGCTCGTGGAGGGCTTCGCCTCCAGCGTCTCGATGCGGATCCGCAGCGAGTCACCGGGGCGCACCGGCTTCTTCCAGCGCAGCTCGTCCAGGCCCGGCGAACCCATGCCGGCGGCCTGGCCCAGCAGGCCCTCCACCATGAGCTTGTGGCAGATGGCGGCGGTGTGCCAGCCGCTGGCGATGATGCCGCCGTAGATGCTCTTGCCGGCGGCGTCCTCGTCGATGTGGAAGGGCTGGGGGTCGAACTGGCGCGCGAACGCGATGATCTCCTCGCGCGTCACCACGTACGGCCCCCGCTCCATGATTTCGCCGACGGGGAAGTCCTCGAAGTAGCGCATGGTGTCCCTTCTGTGGGTGCCGGGCCCGCCGGCGGTTCAGCCCTTCCCTACCCTCCGGCGGGTCTCGCGGCTACTGCGGAAGCGGCTCTTCAGGGTCGGCCACGGACTCCGGCGTGTCCGCGGGCGGAACGGGGCCACGCAAGGCCGGCTCCGCGCGGTCGTCCGTGGGGCCCGGCGGCGTGTCGTGCGCCTCCTCCGCCGCGGCTTCATCCGCCTCCAGCGCGCTGGCCTGGACGCCGCGGACCGAAGCCTTGGCCAACGTCTTCTTGAGCGTCAGCGTGTCGCGCACGGTGTTGCTGGAGGTGATCAGCCGCGCGGTGAGCGTGCCGCCGTCCACCGTCACATCCAGGAAGCCGTAGGCCTGGTTGTCGCGCAGCGCGGTCCACGCGGGCTGGCTGGTGGCGAAGGGCCTCAGCGTGGCGCCGCCGCTGCCCACCACCAGGTACGGAATGCCGCGCTGGGTGCCGGAGGCCACGTTGTCGCCGTACATGGGCTTGCTGCGCTCGTAGTCGTGATCATGCCCGGTGAGCACCAGGTCCACGCCGTACTTCTCGAACAACGGGCCGAACTGGCGGCGCATGGTGAGCTGCGAGCCGTGCTCGCCGCTGGACCACGACGGGTGGTGGAAGAAGGCCACCGTCCACGGACGCGTGTTCGCGGCCAGGTCCGACTCCGCCCACGCCTTCTGCGCCGCCAGCGTGCACCGGTCCGCGGACGCCAGGCCCACCGCGCAGTTGGAGTCCAGGGAGATGAAGTGCACCGGGCCCCAGTCGAAGGAGTAGTAGCGCTCGGAGCCCTGTGGGTTGTTGGCCGGCAGGTACATGTTGTCCAGGTAGGGCTGCCCCTGGTTCGTCACGTACTCGTGGTTGCCGGGAGTGGCGAACATGGGCACTTCGCGCAGCAGCCCGGCCATGGGCTTGAAGAGGTGCTCCTGGAACTCCGCGTCCGTGCCGTTCGGGTACGCGTTGTCGCCCAGGGCCAGCAGCAGCTCCGAGCGCCACTGCGGCGTGTTCATCACCGCCATCACCTTCGCCTGCATGCTGCCGCCGGTGCCGAAGTCACCCATCGCGGTGAAGTGCGCCTTGGGGGCCGAGGACGTCGTGGACGTCTGGAACCCGCGCAGGCCCGTCTTGCTGCCGCAGGCCTCCACCACGTAGCCGTAGGTGCGGCCCGCGGACAGGCCGTCCAGCTTCACCGCGTGGCGCGTGCCGGACATGCCCGCGCTGACGGAGGACGTGAGGCTGGTGCCCTCGCCGTAGCGCACCGTGGGGTTGCAGGTGCTCGCGGTGCGGAAGGCCACGATGGCGGACGTCTGCTTCACGCTCTGGAGGTATGGCAGGCGCGGCAGCGTGGGGCCGGAGTCGCTGGAGGACGGCGGCGCACTGGCCGCGCACGCACGGACCTCCGCGATGGAGTTCCAGTCGTTCACCGTGTTGCCGTTGACGGTGATGCGCACGTAGCGCGCGCTGCGCGAGGAGAACGCCACCGTCTGCGCGGACGCATTGAGCGCGCTGTCACCCGCGTATGCCTGGGTGAAGGTGCCGCCGTCGGTGGACGTGGAGACGACGAAGTGGTTCTGGCGCTCGTTGCCCCGGTGCCACGCGATGGTGGTGCCCGTGAGCGTCTGCGCCGAGCCCAGGTCCATCTGGAGCCAGACGCCCGTCCCCTGCGCGCTCCAGCGCGTGGAGAGGTTGTCGTCCTGCGTGTTGCCGGGAACGTTGCCGTCGTCACCGCTGGCCGTCACCGTCTTCGTGACGAGCTGATTGCAGTTGGACGCGGAGAGCGACTCCGGCAGCGCGGCCGGAGGAACGTCGGAGTCAGTGGGAACGGGCGGAGACTCGCAGCCAGTCGCGAGCCACGCGCCCAGGAGGCAGGTGGGGCCAAGCAGTCGGTTACGCATCGCGCCGGAAACGTTGTGTACCAACCAACATTCCCCCTGCCCCGGAGGGCAGGCCAGGCCGCCTGGAGCGCGAGCGAGCGCCGGGGACTACTTCACGCGGTCGAGCGCCTGCGCGAGGTCGTCGATGAGGTCCTGCGCGTCCTCGATGCCGACGGACAGGCGGATGAAGCCGTCCAGGATGCCCAGCTTCTCACGCATCTCCCTGGGGACGGAGGCGTGGGTCATGATGGCGGGGTGCTCGATGAGGGACTCGACACCGCCCAGGGACTCGGCGCAGGCGAAGACCTTCACCGTCTTGAGGAAGGTGCGCGCCGCCTCCAGGCCGCCGTGGATGTCGAACGTCAGCATGCCGCCGAAGCCGGTCATCTGCTGCTTGGCGAGCGCGTACTGCGGATGCGTCTCCAGGCCCGGGTAGGTGACCTTCTTCACCTGCTTGTGCGTGGACAGGTACTGGGCCACCTTCATCGCGTTCTGCGCGTGGCGGTCCATGCGCACGTGCAGCGTCTTCACGCCGCGCAGCACGAGGAAGCTGTCGAAGGCGCCGGACACGCCGCCCACGGCGTTCTGCAGGAAGTACATCCGCTCGGCGATGTCATCGCGGCTGGTGCAGACGAAGCCGCCCACCACGTCGCTGTGGCCGTTCAGGTACTTCGTCGTGGAGTGCGCCACGACGTCGAAGCCCAGGTCGAGCGGCTTCTGGAAGTACGGCGTCATGAACGTGTTGTCCGCGACGGAGATGATGCCGCGCTTCTTGGCGACCTCGGCGATGCGCGCCAGGTCGATGAGCTTGAGCATCGGGTTCGTCGGCGTCTCCACCCAGACCATCTTCGTCTTCGGGGTGATGGCCGCCTCGAAGTTCTCCGGCTTGGAGAGGTCCACGAAGGAGAAGTTCAGGCCGGAGCGCTTGAACACCTTGTCGAAGATGCGGAAGGTGCCGCCGTACACGTCGTCGGAGACGATGACGTGGTCACCGGCCTCCAGCATGTGCATCAGCATGTCCGTGCCGGCCAGGCCGGACGCGAACGCGGCGCCGTACTTCGCGCCCTCCAGCGCGGCCAGGCAGTCCTGCAGCGCCTTGCGCGTGGGGTTCTGCGTGCGGCTGTACTCGTAGCCCTTGTGCTCCCCCGGTCCGTCCTGGACGTAGGTGGAGGTCAGGTACACGGGCGTCATGATGGCGCCGGTGGTGGGATCCGGCTCCTGGCCGGCGTGGATGGCGAGCGTGTCGAAGCGCATGGCTTCGCGAACTAACACAGTCCCACCGGCCGCGCAGCGTCCCCGGCCTGTCCCGGAGTCGTCCTACTCGAAGCGGCCGTGCCGGCCCGCCCCTTTCGCGAAGCGCGTGGCCCCCGGGATGGACTCCGACTGGAGCACCTTCACCCCGCCCTGGAACTCCTGGCGCATCGCGTCTTCGAAGGCCAGGTCGCCCTGGGCATAGGCGGAGGCCCGGTCCGCGTTCATGCAGGCCTGGGGGAAGGCGGCGACTTGAGCGGCCAGGGCCTCCGCGGCGCTCCGGGCCTCGCCCTTCGGCACCACGCGGTTGACCAGGCCCATGCCCAGCGCCTCGGCAGACGACACGGGGCGGCCGGTGAGGATGAGGTCCAGGGCGCGCGACAGGCCAATCAGCCGGGGCAGGCGCACGGTGCCTCCGTCGATGAGTGGCACACCCCAGCGCCGGCAGAAGACGCCCAGCACCGCGTCCTCCTCCGCCACGCGAAGGTCGCACCACAGCGCCAGTTCCAGGCCGCCCGCCACCGCGTGGCCGCTGATGGCCGCCACCACCGGCTTGGACAGGCGCATGCGCGAAGGCCCCATGGGCCCGTCGCCGTCCGGCTCCAGGCGCAGCAGGCGCCCTTCCGACACGGCCTTCAGGTCCGCGCCCGCGCAGAAGGTGCCCGCGTCGCCGTACAGGACGCCCACGCGCGCGTCGGGGTCCGCGTCGAAGGCACGGAAGGCGTCCGCCAGCTCGCGCGCCGTGTCGGCATCCACCGCGTTGCGGACCTCCGGCCGGTGGAGGATGACGGTGGTGACGGGGCCGTTCTTCTCGACGCGCACGCTCATGGGCCGTGGTTTTCCCCCGCCCCCGGGGCGGCCTGCAATATGAGGGGAGCCATGGCGGACGAAGGCAATCAGGAGACGCAGGGCGCGGGCATGTTCGAGAACCGCCTGCGCAAGAACGCGAAGCGCCTGCGCAAGTGGGCCCGCGCGCAGGGGCTCACCGCCTTCCGCGTCTATGACCGGGACATCCCCGAGTACTCCTACGCCGTGGACGTCTACGGCGACCACGCCCACGTCGTGGAGTTCCCGCGCCGCAAGGCCCACGCGAAGGGCGCGAACGCGGACGCGGACCGCGCGGAGGTGCTCGCCGCCGTCACCGCCGTGCTGGCCGTGCCGCCCGAGCGTACGTCCGTGAAGACGCACACTCCCCAGCCCTGGGGCCGCTCGCAGTACGGCCGCGTGGGAGAGGGCAGCGAGCGGCTGGTGGTGGAGGAGCAGGGCCTCAAGTTCTGGGTGAACCTGGGCGACTACCTGGACACCGGCCTCTTCATGGACCACCGCAACACCCGCGCTCGCGTGCGCAGCGAGGCCAAGGGGAAGCACTTCCTCAACCTCTTCGCCTACACCGGCGCGTTCACCGTGTACGCGGCGGCGGGCGGCGCGGCGGGCAGCGTGAGCGTGGACCTGTCCAACACGTACCTGGACTGGGCGGAGGACAACCTGGTCCTCAACGGCCTGGCGGATCCGCGCCACGTGCTCATCCGCGCGGACGCGAAGGCGTGGATGGAGGACCAGGCGAAGCACGGGGACGACAAGTACGACCTCATCGTCTGCGACCCGCCGTCGTTCTCCACGTCGAAGAAGATGTCGGGGAACTTCGACGTGCAGCGCGACCACGTGCGGATGATGGAACACCTCCGGGCGCTCATGGCCCCCGGAGGCGTCCTCTACTTCTCCACCAACTTCCTGGGCTTCGAACTGAAGGACTCCGCGACCCGGGACATGGCGCAGGTGGAGGAAATCACCCCCCGCTCCATCCCCGAGGACTTCCACCGCAAGGAGATCCACCGATGCTGGCGCATGGTGGCCCCCTCGCGGTGAGCTTCATCCGCTGACGGCTACAGCCAGCAGACGTTGTCCTGGCAGCGCTCGCCGGACGGGCACTCGCAGTTGGCCTGGCAGACCTTGCCGGAGCCGTGGTTCACCGGCTTGCACTGGCCGCTGTTGCAGGCCTGGCCCGCCGGGCACTCGCAGTTGGCGCGGCACACGGTGCCGGACGTCCCCGCGTCGTTCGACGGCTGCGGCGGAGGCAGCTTGCACTTTCCGCTGGTGCAGACCTCACCGGACGGGCACTCGCAGTTCACCGTGCAGGACCAGTTGCTGCCCGAGCCCGCGTCCGGCACCGGCGCCTTGCAGTAGCCGCTCGTGCACACCTGACCGGAGGGGCAGTCGCAGTTGGCGAGGCACGCCTGGCCCGGGTCCGGCTGCGGCGACTTGCACTGGCCGCTGTTGCAGACCTGGCCCGCCGGGCACTCGCAGTTCGCCGTGCACTGGCCGCCGGACGGAATGGGCAGGCAGTAGCCCACTTCGCACTTGGTGTCCGCCGAGCACTCCGTCGTGGAGGAGCAGGGCGCACGGCACTGGCCGTTCACGCAGTCGCGGCCCGAGGGGCACTGGGCCTCCGTGGTGCACGCGTTCGGGTCCGTCGGCGGCTTCTGGCACAGGCCCTGGACGCACAGGCCACCCGGGCCGCACTTGTCGTCCCTGTCGCACTGCTGACGGCACGCGCCGTTGATGCAGTAGTGGTCCGCGCCGCAGTCAGAGTTGACCCGGCAGACCGCGGTGCCGGCGTCGGAGCCCGCGTCCGGCTTGGTGCCGCCGTCCGTGCCCGCGTCCGGCTTGGTGCCGCCGTCCGAGCCCGCGTCCGGCTTGGTGCCGGCATCCGGCTTGGTGCCGCCGTCCGTGGTGCCCGCGTCCGGCTTGGTGCCGGAGGAGGTACAGAAGTTGTCCTTGCAGCGGCCGTTCGCGCCACATTCCGAGTCGCGGTAGCACGACTGGGCGCACCAGCCGTTGATGCACATCTGCGTGCCGGGACACTCGCTGGAGTAGACGCAGTTCTTGGAGTCGGAGTTCAGGTCCCAGCAGCTACCGGAGTGACAGTACTGGTTCGAGCCGCAGTCGGACGTGGTGGAGCAGCCGTAGCTGGAGTCGTAGTCGTCGTCGGGCCAGTACCCGCCGCCGTTCGTCTCCAGGATGCAACCCGACAGCAGGCCTAACAGCGCAAGGAACGGCACGACCAATGTGCCGCGAAGCGTGATGTTCCTCATGAGTGGGGGCTCCAAAGAAGGGGATGGGTCCGGACCGGCCACCGGGGGGGTCATCCGATTTCGAGAGCCTTCGACGCAAGAGGGGGCCAGATTGATCAAATAATTTTGATCTTTTTTCGTCTCTCCGGAGACCCAGGGGCACGGAGGCAGTGTGCTCGTCTGGACCACCACTACAGACTGGAGGGCGTTCCTGGAGGAAGGGGACGTCCGGCGTCGCCCTGAAGGAGAAGGCCTGGTGTTCAGCCGAGGAGCGCGCACGTGGGCGTCCGCGGTCCCGCCGGAGTCCGGCGTGGACGTGGCGGACGCGCGTGGCCCGGCTTCCGCGGACGAGGCCCGCCTGCGGCTCCTGGTCCAGCGGGTCCAGCAGGGGGACCTGACCGCCTTCGAGCAGCTCTACGAGGCCACCAAGCTGGACGCGGCGCGCACCCTGCGCCACCTGGTGGGAAACCGCGTGGAGGTGGATGACCTCCTTCAGGAGACCTACCTGCGGCTGCTCACGGCGGTGAAGGGCTTCCGGGGGGAGTCTCGCTTCAAGACGTTCCTCTATCGGGTGTGCGCCAACGTGGCGCTCAGCCATCTGAGGTGGAAGCGGCGCCGGCCGGAGGACTCCTTCGCGGACCCGCCGGAGATGGTGGCGACGGGGGAGGACCCGGAGCGCGCCGCGGAGCGTCGTCAGGCCGCCCGGCTGGTGGAGGCGGCGCTGGAGAAGCTCAAGCCCAAGAAGCGCATCGTCTTCGTCTACGCCGAGCTGTGCGGCATGAGCCCGGACGAGATTGCCCTCGCCGTGGGAAGCTCTCCCAACACCGTGCGCAGCCGCCTGCACCACGCGAGATTGGAGTTCACCGAAGCCATGCAGCGTCTGGTCGTCGCCCGGCCGGTGGGAGGTTCCCATGGCCGGTCATGAGACACAGGCCCTGTGGGCGCTGGCCGCGGGGGAGCTGGATGCCGCCGGCAAGGCCCGGGTGGAGGCGCACGTGGCGGAGTGCGCCGCGTGCGCGGCGGAGTGGAAGCGCGTGGTGGAGGCCCGGGCGCTGCTGCACACGGCGCGCTCCGTGGAGCCCTCCGTGCGGTGGGAGGAGACGGGGGCGAAGCTGAAGGCGGCCGCGGCGAAGCGGATGGCGGTGCCCGAGCGGCGGTTCCTGTCGCCCTGGGCGATGACGCTCGCGGGGGCCTGCGCCGTCGCGCTGGTGGTGTGGCTGGGTGGGGCGCGCTGGAAGCAGGACGGGAACACGACGCCCGTCGCGGTGCGGACTCCTCCTTCGGAGGCGGTTTCCGGCACGAAGGATTCCCACGCTCCGACGGAGGAAGCGGTCGCGGCCCGTCCAGAGGTGGCGCCCGCGAAGCAGGAAGCGGTCGCGGCTCATTCGGAGGCTGCGTCCACCACGGAGGCGGAGCGCGTCACCGGCGCGGTGGTGCGGGAGGCCACCGGTGCGGAACATGCGCTGGCGGCCGGGATGCGGCTGCGCTCGGGCATGGCGGTGCGGACGCCTCCGAAGGCGTCGGCCGTGCTGCGGCTTCCGGATGAGAGCCGCGTGCGTCTGTCGGCGGGCTCGGACGTGGTGTTTGCCCGCGCGGAGTCGAACGCCGTGCACCTGACCGTCCAGCAGGGACGGCTGTCCGTGAATGCCTCGCATGCGCGGCGCGACGCGTTCCTCGTGGAGTCCGCGGGCCTGCGGGTGTCCGTCGTGGGGACGGTCTTTTCCGTGGAGCGCACGGCGGCCGGAGCCGCGGTGGCGGTGCTCGAAGGGCGCGTGCGTGTGGACGCGGAGGGTCAGCCTCCGCGCTTCGTGGACGCGGGCGAACGCGTGGAGCTCGCGGGCACGGGTGAAACCTTGAAGCCTCGCGCGCTCTCCGCCGGAGACCGGCAGGCGTTCCGGGACCTGCGGGCCGCGGAGCCCGGCGCAGCGGTCGCGAGCGTCGTGCCAGCGAAGAAGGGACCGTCGCGCGTCGAAGTGAGCCCGTCCGTTGCCACCCGCGACACGCCCTCGGAGGCGCGCACGCCCGCGGCCGGCACCCCGCCCGAGGAGAACAACGCCGCGCCGTCGCAGGCCGTCGCCCAGAACACGCCCGGCACCCCGCCCGTGGAGAACAAGGCCTCGCCGTCGCAGGCCGTCACCCAGAACACGCCTGGCACCTCGCCCGTGGAGAACAAGGCCTCGCCGTCGCAGGCCGTCGCGCAGAAGGCGCCCGAGGCTCAGCCCGGAGAGACCAACGCCGCGCCGTCGCAGGCCGTCGCCCAGAAGACGCCTGATGCTCCGGCTCCCGAGGCGCCTCGCACCGCCGTCGCCCAGGCCCCCGCGGTGCCCTCGCCAGGCGAGGCCCTGGCCCAGGCGCACGCTCCCAACACGGAGATTCCCCAGGCCGTGCATCCGCGCGAGCCCACCCCCTCCGACGACTTCGCGCCCTACCCTGGCGCTTCAGCGGGTTCGCTCGCGTCCTCCGCGCCCGTGCCGGGCGCCGTGCAGGCTCCCTCCATGGCTCCGGTCACGCCCGCGGAGCCGCGCAAGCGCAAGACGCTGGGAGCGCTCGTTCCGGGCGGACTGATGTCGGACGACTCCGACGAGCGCTTCCTCGGCTACGCCAAGGTGCAGACGGCCCCCACCACGTGCGGGCAGTTCCTCGTGGGACTGGGGGAGATCGCCGCCGCCAGCCCTCGCACGAACCACCGCGAACAGGCCCGCATCCTGCGCGGCCGCTGCCTCAACAGGCAGCACCTGCCCGCGGACGCGGAGGACGAGTTCCGCCAGTACCTCCGCGAGTTCCCCAACGGCCGCTACGCCACCGAGGCCCGCATCGCCCTGGGCATGTCCGCCGAACCCGAGCCCGGCGCCCCCGCGAAGGCCCCCGCGCCCATGCCGGCTCCCACGCCCGTGACACCTCGCTGGAACGGCTCGCCCCAGCGCGTACCCGTCAGCCCCGGGGTTCCTCGTCGCTGGTGAACTCCGCGTCCACCTCGCCCCCTTCGCTCCGGGGGCGGCGGAAGGTGGCGGGGCCTTCTTCCGAGGGCGAGGGCTCCACCTTCGCGGGCGTCTCCTGCTCGTCGAAGCGCCGGGCTTCCTCGAACGGATCCACTCCCGGAACAGGCCCGACCTGCGTGAAGCGCACGGTGCCCGACCGCAGCGTCTTCTCCAGCGAGCGGCGCACCCGCGCCGTCACCCAGCGGCGCACCGGCGGCACCATCAGCGAGAGCCCCATCAGGTCCGAGATGAACCCCGGCGCGATGAGCAGCGCGCCGCCCACCATCACCAGCACGCCGTTGAGCAGGCCCTCCTCGGGCACGCCGCCGCCGGCCATGGCCTCGCGCCAGTTGCGGAACACCTTCTCGCCCTGCCTCCGGGCGATGAGGCTCCCCAGCACGGCGGAGACCGCCAGCAGCGCGAGCGTGGACCCCAACCCGATGTGATGCCCCAGGGTAATCAGCAGGTACAGCTCCGCCAGGGGCAACAGGATGCAGACGATGACGAGGGCCTTGAGCACGCTGGCACGTTAACGCCAGATTCACTCCAGCGCTCATTGCTGGACGGACACGCCGTGTCTTCCGCCCTCCAGGGTCCCCGGCGCCCCCCGGCTCACTCCCCGTTGAGCTTCTCCATCAGGAAGCGCATCACGAAGAAGAGGAGGGCGAAGCCGCCCACCGCGAAGAGCACCAGCCGCGACGACAGCGACATGCGCTCGGACGGCAGGCCCAGCGACTGCACCCGCTCGGCCCGGTCCATTGCCTCCGCCAGGCCGGGGGTGATCTCCATGGGCTTCGCGGTGCGCCGGTAGTGCTCCGTGCGCAGGTACTGCTCGACCACCCGCTCCGTGGCGGAGCCCGTGAGGACCTCTCCCAGCTGCGGGTCGAATAGCCGGAGCTGAGCCTGGTGGGCCAGCCCGGCGGCCTCCGTGAGGACCTCGCGGATGAGCTCTTCACCGTCCACCAGCGGCACGCGCAGCTCCGCGCCCACCACCCGCTTGCCGTCGCGCAGGGGCAGCACCTCCACGGTGCCCACCCCCAGGTCCCACTCGCGCACACCGTCCGAGCGGTCGGTCCCCGGGCGTGCCGCCAGCAGGGCGTCCACCCGGGCCATGTCGAAGGGGGCGCCCTGGGTCCGCGCCTGAAGGACCAACTCGTAACTCACGTGGGTTGCGAGTATACGCCGCGCGGTTGCTCCCGCCTCTTTCCCCCCGAGACGCCTCGATGAAGCCCGGCCAGCGCCCGGAGAAGCCCGGCCAGCGCCCGGAGAAGCACGGCCATCGCCCCGAGAAGCTCCGGCCGGACCGCACGTCGCCAGAGCTGGGCCCGGACGGCACGCCCCAGGTGATGCTCCTGCGCCGCGGCTCCGACCGGTGGCTCGCGGGCCCGCCGTGGATCTACCGCGCGGACCTCAACGGCGACCCCGGCCTCCAGGGCGGTGAAGTCGTCCGCGTGGTGGACGGCCGCGGCTGGTTCATGGGCAAGGCCTTCTATTCGAAGCAGTCCAAGATTTCGCTGCGCTGGCTCACCAACGACGACGTCGCGGTGGACGTGGACTTCTTCCGCCAGCGCCTCCAGTCCGCCGAAGCGCTGCGCAAGCTGGCGCTGCCCGGCGAGACGACGTACCGGCTGGTGCACGGCGAGGCGGACGGCCTGCCCGGGCTCGTGGTGGACCGCTACGGCGACTACCTCAGCGTGCAGTTCCTGGTCCCCGCCATGGAGCAGCGCAAGGCGCTCATCGCGGACCTGCTGGAGGAGCAGTTCCACCCGAAGGGCATGGTCAACCGCTCCGACGTGAGCGTGCGCCACCTGGAGGGCCTCCTCCCGGAGAAGGGCCTGCTGCGCGGTGCGCTGCCGCCGGGCCCCGTGTCCTTCGACGAGGGCCTGGTGCGCATGCGCGCGGACCTGCTGGAGGGCCAGAAGACGGGCGCGTTCCTGGACCAGCGTGAGAACCACGTGATGGCGGCGCATTACGCCTTCGGCGAGGCGCTGGACTGCTTCAGCTACGTGGGCGGGTTCGCGCTCCAGCTGGCCACGCGCGCCAAGCACGTCACGGCGGTGGAGATTTCGGAGTCCGCCTCCGCGCAGCTGCGCGACAACGCCCAGTCCAACAAGCTCTCCAACCTGGAGGTCGTGACGGCCAACGCGTTCGACTTCCTGCGCGACGCGGTGGACGAGGGCAAGCGCTACGACACCATCGTGTTGGATCCGCCCTCCTTCGCGAAGAACAAGGACGCGATTCCGGCGGCGTTGCGCGGCTACAAGGAGCTCAACCTGCGCGCCTTCCAGCTCCTGCGCCCCGGCGGCATCCTGGTGACCGCGAGCTGCACGTACCACGTGGATGAGCAGGGCTTCGAGGAGATGCTCGCCTCCGCGGCGTCGGACGCGAAGCGCCGGGTGCAGATCATCGAGCGCCGCGGCGCCGGCCGCGACCACCCCGTCCTCCTCAACCTGCGCGAGACGCGCTACCTCAAATGTTTCGTTCTGCGCATGTTGTGAGATAGGGTAGGACCCATCCAAGGGGTCCATCGAGCGGACCCCGACGTGCGGGAACGGTTCAGTCATGGCGCGCCGGGATTGGGACGACGCAGACGACGAGACCCCCGCGTCCGGGACGCGGGCGTTGGAGCGCGCCCTCCAGGAGACACGCACCGTCTACCGCCAGGCGGACGAGGCGTATGCCCCGTATTCGTGCCCCGCGAGCGGTGAGTGCTGCCAGCTGGCCGTCACGAAGCGCCAGCCCTGGCTGTGGCTCCCGGAGTGGGAGCTGCTCAAGCGCAGCAAGCCCCTCCCGTCCCCTCGCGCCGACGGCGCCTGCCCCTACCTGGACGCCGCGGGCCTGCGCTGCACCGTGTACGCGGACCGGCCGTTCGGGTGCCGCACGTTCTTCTGTCAGCGCATCCAGGGCCCCGCCCGGCAGCCGTCGGACGAGGTGTCCAAGCTCCTCCTGCGGTTGGAGCGGATTTCACAACGCGTGATGCCGTCGCTGCGGGGGCCACGTCCCCTCCTGGAATGGTATGCCGGGGTCAGTACCGCCCCGGCCCGGGAGGAACGATGACGTCCATGCTGCAGACGCGGTGGCGGAGCGCCCACCGGAGTCCCCCCGTGTCCGCGCGGTCCAAGCCCGTAGGTGCCCGAGCATGATCCCCCCACGCTGGCTGCTTGCGCCCCAGGAGTTCAAGGGCACCTTGAGCGCGGCCGAAGCCGCGGACGCCATGGCGGAGGGGCTGCGGCAGGCCTCGCTGGACGTGGTGCTGGACGTCGCGCCGCTCGCGGACGGAGGTCCGGGCACGCTGGACGCGCTGCTCGCGGGCACGCCGCGGGCCGAGCGCCGCAAGCTCATCGTGCGCGGCCCCATGGGCACGCCGGTGGACGCCTGCTGGGCGTGGCTGGATGACGGGCGCACGGCGGTGGTGGAGATGGCGCAGGCCTCGGGGCTCGCGCTGGTGCCGCCGAGCCAACGGGACGCGCGGGCCGCGTGCACGCACGGCACGGGGGAGCTCGTGCGCGCGGCGTTGGACTCGGGATGCGAGCGGCTCATCGTCGGCCTGGGCGGCAGCGCCACCACGGACGGCGGCAAGGGCGCGCTGGAGGCGCTGGGCTTCCGCTTCCTGGACGCGGACGGGGCGCCGCTGCCGCCGGGGGGCGCGAGCCTCGCCAGGCTTTCGCGCGTGGACGCGAGCGGCAAGCACCCGCGCCTGGAGCAGGTGGAGCTGCTCATCGCCACGGACGTGACGACGCCGCTGCTGGGCGCGGACGGCTCCGCCCGCCTCTTCGGTCCGCAGAAGGGCGCGGACGCGGCGGCGGTGGAGGAGCTGGAGACGGCGCTGGCCACGTTCTGCCGCATCGTGGACGAGGACGCCGCGAACCTCCCGGGCGCGGGCGCGGCGGGTGGCCTGGGCTACGGGCTCGCGGCGCTCGGAGGCGGGAAGCTCACGTCCGGGTATGACCTGGTGGCGCGGGCGCTGGGGATGGAGCGGCGCGTGCTGCTCGCGGACCTGGTGCTCACGGGCGAGGGCCGCTTCGACCGGCAGACGTCCATGGGCAAGGGCCCCGTGGCGCTCGCGAGGCTGGCGCGCGCGCAGGGCACGCACGTGGTGCTCTTCGCGGGTGTCGTGCAGCGGGACAACGGACCGGAGCTGTCCCTCTTCCGCGAGGTGGTGGAGCTGAACGGACAGGCCCGCCCGGGCGCCACCGCCAGGGAGACGCTGCGCGACGCCACCGCGAAGTGGGCACTCGCGCACCTGGGCCGGTAGAGGCAGCGCAGCTCTACGGAATCGGATCCGTCGTCCGCACCACCTGCATCCCGGCGGCCTTGAAGCCCGCCAGCGCTTCCTTCGCCAGGCGCGGGAAGTCCAGCGCCGGAGGCAGTGGCTCCAACGGAGGCGCGGGCACGGGGCTCATCGCGTCCTCCAGGATGTAGATGTTCCGAAGCTTCGAGCGGTCCGTGCGCTCCAGGTACTGCTGCAGGTCGCGCAGCGTGGACAGCACGCAGTGCGAGCTGGCCTGCCCGAAGACGTACACGCGGTCGAACGTCAGCAGGTGCTCCATCAGCCGCGCGTTGAACTCGCCCACGCGCTGGCCCTTCACCTCCGTCACCTCCGGCGCCATCACGGAGTAGTTCTCCGTCAGCGGGTGCTCGCCCTTCAGCTCGAAGTGCGTGGGCGTGTCGCGCACCAGGGCGTGGAAGAGGCTCGCCTCGTACATCGCGGGCACCAGCGCGTGGCTCTGCCCGCCCAGCAGCGCGTGGTACGGCCAGATGGTCAGCACGTACCGGCCGCTCGCCTCCAGCCCCTCGCAGTACGCCAGGCTCTCTTCCGGATGGCGCGTCGCACGCCAGCGGCCCTCCCGCACGTCCTTCGCGCTGATGACCGTCATGGGCGCGGGCGGACGCCCTTCCGCGTCCTTCCACCAGGCCGGATGGAAGATTTGAAAGGCCCGGTGTGTGTCCAGCGAGAAGACGAGTCCCGTCAGCCGGTCCAGGTGCGCGTACAGCCAGCGCAGCGTGCGCTGCGTGTCCTCCACCGCGCCCGGGACGAAGAGGCTCGCGCCCGGGGTGCAGAAGCCCACCTGCGCGTCGATGCCGAACGCGGCGATGCGGACCTTGTCCTCGCGGGCCGGACGCACGCGGTGCTCGGCGGCGTAGCGCCAGGCCTCCTGGGAGACCTCCGCCACGCGCTCCAGGTAGAGCTGGCCGACACGTGCGTCGTCGTGGAACCGGGGAAGCGGCAGCGGCATGACGTGCTCTCCAGGCCCCTCAGCGCCACCGCGCCCTTGGCGTCAGCGGCCCTGCGGGAAGTGGCGCCGGGTGATGGACTCCACCAGCGCCTGCGTGGTGGCAGTGTAGCCGATGCGCTGTTCCTCCGGCGTCAGGCCTTCGGTCCCCACCAGCGTCGGCATGGACGGTGCCGCCTCCATCAGCGGGAAGTAGCCCTGGGGCGTCGCCTCTCCCGCCTGCCCCACCAGTCCCAGTGGCCCCGTGCCCGTGCGGCGGCGGAAGACGATGGGCGTCCCGGGCACGCTCTGCTTGCCCTCCGCCAGCTCGTTGCCGAACTTCATCACCGGCGTCGCGCCCGAGCACGACAGCTTGTAGATGGCCGCCACCCGGTCGCGCGTCAGCGCATGGAACATGGTGCGCGCCACGATGTGGCCGCCGTAGCCGTAGAACTGCGTCGTCGGCTCCCAGCCCACCTGCTTGCGCAGCTCCTCGAACTCGCGCGTCATCTGCGCGTCCAGGCCGTCCTCCAGGATGATGACCGGCTTGATGCCCAGGTCGCGCGCGCGTGTCACCGCGTACAGGTACTGGAGCTTCTTGTTCCCGGAGTCGAACCGGATGGAGTCCCCGCCCTGCGGCTCCTCCGCGATGAGCTTGAACGCCGCGGGGATGCCCGACGTCAGCGTGTCGAAGGTGTCCAGCAGGTAGCTGGAGCGCTGCGGCCGGCGCTCGTGCATCGCGCGGTAGGCCGCGTCGTCGGAGCCGTAGCGCTGCACGTGCTCGTGGCCCATGGTGCCCACGGGAATCATTCCCAGCACGCGCGCGCCCTCCACGTTGCTCGTGCGCTGCACGCCCGCCTCCTGGCACGCGCGCAGGGCCAGCTCGTGCTGCTCCAGACAGGTCGCCGCGCGCAGGCCCACCTCGAAGATGCGCGAGGGGTCCTCGACGACGTCCACCAGCTCCTGCACCTGCGCCCGCACCCGCCGCACGTAACCTTCCGGGTCCACCTGGATGGACACGGCCCGCACACCCACCTGGTCCAGCGTCTCCAGGGCGATGCGCTTCTCCTCCTCGCACGTCACCGTGGCCAGCGTCCGGGCCAGCGCCTCGCGGTCCTGCAGCGCCTGCGTGGCCACCTGGACGCGGTAGTTGAGCTGCAACAGCATCGGCTCCAGCCAGGACACCAGCGCGGAGGGACCCGTGATGGTGAGGATGGGCTCGCGCGGCAGGAACAGCGCGCCCCGCGGAATGGCTCGCACGGACAGCTGCGCCTTGCGCAGGATGGCCGCCTTGAAGCCCACGCCCATCTCGTAGTCGTGGCGGGCGAGGAACGCGTAGTCGTCCGGCTGCGGCTCCGGCAGGAGGTTCTTCACCCAGGCCGCCAGGTCCAGCGGCATCACCTGGGGCCCGCCCTTGCGGTGCGAGTAGTAGAACGTTTCCTTCCGCAGGGGCCAGCCGGCCTCCGCCATGCTGAACTTGTAGCCATCCGTGGCGAGCAGGGACTGGGGCATCGGGAAGCGACTCCTTATCGTTGACCCCGAGACTATGCGTGCCCCCCACCCCGTACCTAGGACCAAGGGCTCCGACGGATGCGGGAAACCACGGGTGACCCGTCACCTGTCTTTCCGTCAGCAACCGACACATTGGGGAATACGCTGGATGCGACAGGTGCGGTTAAGCTGTCCCGACCCACAACGAAGCCAGGTGCCCATGCCCGCAGAGAACGAGACGCAGAAGGTCGAAGCGGTACTGCGCGAACATGCGATGAGCTACCCCGGCGCCCACGAGGACTTCCCCTGGGGCCACCGCGCGATGAAGGTCAATGACAAGACCTTCCTCTTCATGACCGTCGACGGCGAGAAGCTGAACCTCTCCGCCAAGCTGCCCGACTCCAAGGACGCCGCGCTCACGCTGCCCTTCACCGAGCCCACCGAGTACGGCCTGGGAAAGAGCGGCTGGGTGACCGCCCACTTCGACGAGGCCTCGCAGGTGCCGGTGCCCGTCATCAAGGCGTGGATCGACGAGAGCTATCGCGCCATCGCGCCGAAGAAGCTCGTGGACCAGCTCCCCGCCCGGGGCACCGCCGTCCCCGGCCCCGCCTCGAAGCCGGCCAAGAAGGCCGCCACGGGCAAGAAGCCCTCCGTACGCCAGGCCGTGGCCCCGGCGAAGAAGGCCGCGAAGAAGGTCGCGAAGAAGGTCGTGGGCAAGGTGAAGGCCGTGGCCAAGAAGGCCGCCGCCCGCGTGAAGACCGTGGCGAAGAAGGCCTCCAAGAAGGTGTCGAAGACGGCCTCCGCCGCCAAGGCCAAGACGGCTCGCAAGGCCCCCGCTCCGGCCCGGGGCAAGCGCGCCGCCAGCTCCGCGCCCAAGCGCGCCCGCCGCTCGTAGGCGGGCCCCATACGGCCCACGCGTGAAAGGAAGAGGGCCCTTCGGGGCCCTGCCCTTCCCGCGCGTCGTGACTTCAGGAAGCGGCTACTTCCCGCTCCGGTTGCCGCGGCCCTTGGCCGCCACCTTCGCCACGGACGTCTTGCGGCGCGCGGCCGGCGCGGACTTCTTCGCGGGCTTCGCCTCCGGCTCCACGAAGAGCTTGTCGTAGTCGCGCATGCTGCGGCGGATGACCTCCAGCGCCTCCTGCCGGTCGTAGACCTCCGCGATTTCGACGCTGCGCTTTCCCTCGCCCGGAATCTGCTTGTAGGTGAGGAAGTAGTGCTTCAGGCGATCCAGCAGCGGGCGCGGCAGCTGCGCGATGTACTGGAGCTCGCCGTACACGAGGTCCGACTCCAGCACCGCGATGATCTTGTCGTCGGCCTCGTTGCCGTCGACCATCCGGAAGCCGCCCACGGGCACCGCGTGCACCAGCAGGTTGCCGTTGGAGACGACCTTCTCCGTCAGCACGCAGATGTCGATGGGGTCCCCGTCGCCGTGGATGTCCTTGTGGCCGGTGCGCTCCGCGCAGCGCTTCGCCACCTGCTCGCCGCAGTACGTGCGCGGGATGAAGCCGTAGAGCGTGGGGCACTGGCTGCTGAAGCGCTGGGGCCGGTCCAGCATCAGGATGCCGGACTCCTTGTCCATCTCGTACTTCACGGCGTCCGTGGGGACGATCTCGATGTACGCGGTGACGACTTCAGGAGCCTCCGGCCCGGGCGAGATGCCATGCCAGGGGTGGGCCTGCGACTGGGTCTGGGTGCTCTTCTTCATGAAAGGTCTCCCGAGCGCTCGCGCGCCTCGGCGTACAGCCCGGCCACCGCCTCTTCCAGGCGGCGGGTAAGGGTATCCCGGTCATCCAACGTCAGCCCTTCGGTGGGCACGGGCTTGCCCACCACCAGCGCGACCCGCTGGCCCCACTGGATGGCCCGCCCGCCCTTGGGGAGGATGAGCCGGGTGCCGGCGACGGCCATGGGGACGACGGGGACCTGCGCCTGGATGGCCAGCGTGGCGGCGCCCTTCTTGAAGGGCCTCAGCTCGCCATCCGGGCTGCGCGTGCCCTCCGCGTAGAACAGCACGCTGACCCGCTCGCGCAGCGCCGTCACGGCCTCCTGGAGCCGGGCCCGGTCATTCGCGCCGCCGGTGCGCTGCACGGGGATGTTGCCCGCGACGCGCAAGGCCCGGCCGAACACCGGCACCTTGAAGAGCTCCGCCTTGGCGACGTAGCGCGTGTGCTTGTCGATGTGCGCGAAGTTCACCATCGCGTCGAAGTGCGACTGGTGGTTGCTCACGAAGACGACGTTGCCTTCCCTGGGGACGTTCTCCAGGCCGAAGGCTTCATGCCTCACGCCCGCGGACGCCAGCCCCGAGAGGGCCCACGCGCGCAGCACCTTGTCCGCCGCCGGGTGCTGATCCAACCCGGACAGCAGCGTCACCGCCGCGGACGTCACGCCCGTGAGGCCCACCGTGGCCGTGCCAGCGAACACCGTCTGGAGCACCTTGAGCATCAGACGAACCCGTGTGCGGGGAACAGGAGGACGTCCTCGATGCGCTGGACCCCGAGCAGCAGCATCAGGATTCGGTCGAGCCCCACGGCGATGCCCGCGGCGGGGGGCATGCGGCCCACCGCCTCCAGGAAGCGCTCGTCCAGGGGATACACGGCGCGGCCCAGCTTGCGGCGCAGCTCCTGCTCTTCCACCAGCCGCGCGCGCTGCTCCACCGCGTCCGTCAATTCGGAGAAGCCGTTCGCCAGCTCCAGCCCCTTCGCGTACAGCTCCACCCGCTCCGCCACGCGGCCGTCGCCGGGCTTCAGCCGGGACAGCGCCGCCATGGACGCGGGGTACTCGATGAGGAAGGTGGGCCGCTCGTGGCCGAGCCCCCGCTCCACCCGCTCCAGGAAGAGGTGGAAGAAGACGTCGTCGAAGGACGTGGAGCTCCCGGTGTGCACGCCCACTGCGTCCGCGGCCCGCTTGAGCGACGCGCCGTCCGAGTGCACGTGGATGTCCACGCCCGTGGCGCGCAGCACCGCGTCCCGCACCGTCACGCGCTCGTACGGCGTGCGCGTGAAGAAGGCGGGGTCCGCGACAGGGTCACCCTCCTTCGCGTCCGCCGCCACCCGGCCCGCCGCCGCCAGCGCGCCCTCCAGGTCGTCCATGATGGCGTGGTAGTCCGCGTGCGGCCGGTAGAACTCCAGCAGCGTGAACTCCGGGTTGTGCGTCTGGGATACCTCGCCGTTCCGGAACACCTTGCAGATCTGGAACAGCGGCCCCGCGCCCTGCGCGAGCAGGCGCTTCATCGCGTACTCGGGGCTGGTGTGCAGGTAGAGCGTGCGGGCCTTGCCCAGGTCCGTCTCCGGGACGAAGGGCGTCTCGAAGGCGGAGATGTACGGCTCCATGCCGGGCGTGGGCACGAGCAGCGGCGTCTCCACTTCCAGGTAACCCTGGCCAGCGAAGAACTGTCGCAGGGCGGAGTAGAGGCCCTGGCGCCCTCGGGCCGCTCGCCATGGGTTTACGTTGGGCATCGGCGGGTCGGAAGTAACATGGGCGGCCCATGTCCCCAAGGATTCCGTCCCTCCTCGCCGCCGCCATGTGTTTGCTGAGCGCCTGTCACAAGGCGCCGCCCCCGGTGGTGGTCCCCCCTCCCAGCGAGGAAGAACTGCTGACCGGCGAAGTGAACGCCCTGTCCACGGAGGCCGCCCTCCTCCTGGAGGAGCAGCACCGGCTCGTCTGGGACTTCTGGACGGAGGGCAAACCGGTGGACATCGCCGCCACCTACAGCGGCAAGCAGGCGCTCTTCAGCCTGGAGCACCTGCGGCGCATCGACCGGCTGCGGCACCTGACCAAGGACCCGCGCGAACTGCGCGCCCTCACCGCGCTCCACGGTCACTTCGCCGGTGAGTTCCTGTCGCGCGAGCTGGCCGAGCACAACGACGCCTCCGCCAACCTGGAGGCGTCCCTCAAGATGAGCGTGGACGGGCGAGAGGTGCGCTACCACGACCTGGAGCGGCTGCTCGCCAACGAGAAGAGCGCCCTCAGGCGCAAGGCGCTCTACGCGGCGGCCACGCCCGCGCTCACCCGCCTCAACCAGACGCTGCTGCGCCGCGAGTCACGCACCCGCGAGCTGGTGCAGCAGATGGGCTTCGAGTCCTACGAGGCCTTCGGCAGCGAGCTGCGGCAGGCGGACCTGGAGCGGCTGGCGCAGCTGGCGGAAGAGGTGCTCCAGGCCACCCAGGAACCGTACCGGCTGGTGATGGAGCGGCTCTCCCAGCGCGAGCTGGGGCTGCCCTTCGCGCAAATCACCCGCGCGGACATCCCGCGCCTGTTCCGCTCGCGCGAGGTGGAGGACGCGTTCCCCAAGGGCGAGTCGCTGGCGAAGGCGCAGGCCACGGTGGCGGGGCTGGGCATCGACCTGAACGCGCTGCCCAACGTGAAGGTGGACGCGCGCGACCTGCCGCGGAAGAACCCGCGCCCGCTGGCGCTGTCGGTGAAGGTGCCGTCCGACGTGAGGCTGTCCTTCAAGCCGGGCACGGGAGTGCTGCACCAGGGCCGCGTGCTGCATGAGGTGGGGCACCTCTTGCACATGGCCTTCACGCAGGAGCAGCGCTTCGAACTGGCGCGGCTGGGCAACCCCACCGTGGGCGAGGCGTACTCCGCGCTCTTCGAGGACCTGCTGGAGGACCCGGTGTGGCTGGAGGAGAACGCGGGAGTGCTGGGGGATGCCGACAAGCGCGCCCAGTACCTGGCGACCTCCAGCGCGCACAAGCTGTACCTCATCCGCCACGCGGCGGGCCGGCTGCTCTACCAGTTGGAGCTGCACCGCCGCACGGACGTGGACCCGCGCGAACTGTACCGTGCGCTGATGGCGCGCACGGGCGCCATGCCCATGACCGCGGACGACGTGGAGCGCTACCTCGTGGACCAGGAGGATTTCTACCAGTCCGCGGACAGCTTCCGTGCGTGGTTCCTGGCGGGGCAGCTCCAGGGGCAGCTGAAGGCGCGCTTCGGCCCGGCGTGGTGGCGCGCACCGGAGGCGGGCGCGTTCCTCAAGGAGCTCTGGGCCCGGGGCACCGCGCCCTCCGCGCGCGAGGTGACGCAGGCGATTGGCGAGAACGGCCTCGCGCCGGACGTGCTGCTCTTGCGGCTGAGCACCACGCTCCAGGTGCCCATGAAGCTGGACCTGCGCCGGTTGGACGACACGCCCGCGCAGCCGGCCCCACCGCCGGCGCCGGCGCCGGCCCCGGTACCCCAGATGCCCCGGGCCCAGGCCACGCCGCTGGCCTCGTAGGCATGGCCTCGACGCCCCACCGGGCCCTTCCCGTCCCCGCCGGTTGCACGTAGGGTCCAGGGCCATGGTGTCCGTGAAACAGCTCCGTCCCTTCGCGGGCGCCTCGCTGGAGTCCTTCCGGGCCGCGTCCGGCGCTATCGCCCTCATCCAGCAGCCCGTGGACGCCGCCTTCAAGGCCGTGGTGGCCCCGGGCATGGTGGGCATGCGCACGGTGGGGATGGCGCACCGCTCGCGCATGGAGGAGCGGCTGCTCGCCATGCTGCGCGACTTCGACAACCTGGAGGTGCACTTCCTCCAGCCGAACCAGGACGGCGAGGAGTTCACCGTGGGCCGCACCGACGCGTGCGACCTGATGGTGCCGGAGCCCTCCGTCTCCCAGCACCACGCCACCCTGCGCTGGAACGCGGGCGCCGGGGACTTCTCCGTGCGCGACGCCCAGTCCATGAACGGCACCTTCATCAACGGCGCGCCCCTGGGCTTCAAGGCCCAGGTGATGCTCCACGACGGCGCCACGCTGGCCTTCGGCGACGTGCAGTTCCTCTACCTGCGCGCGGAGACGCTGCACGAACAGCTGCGCCTCGCCGTGCCGGGCACACCCGCCCCCTGAAACGCGCGAAGGCCCCGCCTCCCAAGCAGGAGACAGGGCCCTCATGCGTCAGCGCGAAAGCAGCGGGACTACAGCAGCTTCATCAGCTCCGCGCGCTTGGCGGCGTACTCCTCGTCGGAGAGCACGCCCGCGTCCTTCAGCTCCTTGATCTCCTTGAGGCGCTGAGCCGGGCTGCGCGTGTCCGCGGGAGCGGCCGCCTGGGCGGGCTCCGCGGGGCGCTGCTGCTGCGGGTTGTTCTGCTGGTTGGCGAACATCTGCGCCATGCCGAACCCCATGCCCATGCCCATGCCCTGCATGGCGCCGTCGGATCCGCCACCGCCCTTGGCCATGCCCTCGGACGCGCCGAGCATCGCCTGGCCCTGGGCGTACTGCTGGAAGCCGCCCGCCAGCCGCGAGTACGCGACGTCCTTGGACAGCTTCTTCAGGGTGACTTCGTCCTCGGGCTTGATGCTGACGACGAAGTTGCCCATGCGGACGATGGTGAGGCCGTAGGAGTCCACGTGCGGCTTCAGGCCGGCGAGGATCTCCTGCTCCATCTCCTCCACGTAGGCGCCGCTCGTCACGTCCAGCAGCGGCCACTTCTTCTTCACCAGCAGCTCGGCGGTGCGGTCGCGCGTCACCTTGAGCACCTGGCCCTTGAACCAGCCCAGGAACTCCTCGTTGGTGGCGCGGCCCATGCCGACCAGGCCCACCACCAGCTTCTCCGGCTCCGTCACGCGGATGGAGAAGTCGCCGTACACCATGGTGCCGATGCCCAGGCCCGTCTCCGGGTCGCGCACGTCGCCAATGGGGCCGCCGAACTTCACGCCCGTGTGCTCACGGTTGGAGACGAAGAAGATCTCCGCCATGAACATGTTGCCGCCGGTGAAGCTCTCCAGCAGGCGCGACAGGAACGGGATGTTGTTGGTGTCCAGGGTGTGGCGGCCGGGCCCCAGCTTCCCCTCCACCTTGCCGTCCTTGACGAACAGCGCCACCTCATCCGCGTCCACGGTGAGCTGCGTCTTCATCCGGACGTTCTTCTCCGGATACTTGTAGACGATCTCACCCTTCGCGCTGTCCGCGCGGGCGATGAAGTTCCGCTGCGCCTCGCCCTTGATGCTGTCGAAGATCCCCATGTCTGTTCAGCGCCTCCGTGGCCGCCTGGGCGGCAGGTCTTCAAAGCTTCGTAACCCCATCCCCTAAATGCGGGGCCGCCGGCACGAAAGCGCCAGTGCGCTTCCCCCGGCATCCTGCTTTGGAACATAACAGCTTCACGGGCGCCTGCCCGTCCGGCCGGCCCCCTGGCAGTCCACTCTCCAACCCGCCAGTGACTCAACCCCAGCGGCTGACCAGACGTTCCCGGTCCAGGAACCGGATGCTGGCCGCCAGCAGGATGAAGTCCAGCACCAGCACCACCGCGCCCTGGATGGCGTAGTACCCCGGGCCCGCCTTGAGCACGCCGGCCACCTGGCCTCCCACCAGCCCCACCAGCGGCAGCACCACCAGCGCGGCCAGCTGCTGCGCCATGCGCGCCTCGCTCACCCGGGCGGAGATGAGCACCGCGACGCCGTTGCCGAAGAAGGCGAACAGCGGCGCGAGCACGAACACGCCGAAGCCCCACAGCGCATTGGGCATCAGCGGCGCGCCCACCAGCGGCCACGCCACCCAGTCCACGCCCACGCAGAACAGCGCGAAGGCGACCCAGGTCAGCACCACCGCGGGCACCAGCGCGGCCAGGCACTTGCCCGCCACCAGCTCCGCCGCGGACACCGGCGACGCGAGCAGCGGCTCCAGCGTGCGGCGCTCCTTCTCTCCCGCCACGCTCTGGGACGCGATGAGGATGGGGATGAAGACGGGCATCACCAGGAACATGCCGAACCAGTCGGTGAGCGACTTGTCGACGAGGAAGCGCGCCGCGCTCGCGCCCAAAGGCAGCGTGGGGTCGTAGAAGAGCGCCACCGTGCGCAGGTCCGAGTGGTCCGGCTGCCGCACGTACGTCCACACCACGCCGATGGGCACCGTCACCATCACCAGCGGCAACACCGCCATGGACACGAGCAGGCCCACGTTCTTGCGCAGGTCCAGCCAGTCCTTCCAGAACACCGCCAACGCGCGTCGCGGCCGGAAGGCCATGCTCACGTCCCCTCTTCCCGCAGCAGGTCCAGGTACACCTCTTCCAACGGCCGCTGCGCGGGCACCACGCTGTGCACGCGAGCCCCCGCACGCACCAGGCACGCCACCACGTCCGGCGCCTGGGCTTCATCCGCCAGCATCACCCGCAGGCGGCCGCCCTCCACCAGCACGTTGGGCCGGAAGGGCAGCGCCGCCAGCGCGGTGACGAAGCCCTGCGCGTCGCCCTCCACGCGCACGTCCAGCGACTGTCCCGCGCGGCGCATCTCGCGCACCGGCCCCAGCGCCAGCAGGCGGCGGCGCACCACGGCCACGCGCTCGCACAGCCGCTCCACCTCCGCCAGGTTGTGCGAGCACAGCACGATGGTGCGCCCCTCGGAGGCCAGCTCCGCCACCGCGTCGCGCACGGTGCGCGCGGACTCCGGGTCCAGGCCGCTGGTGGGCTCATCCAGGAAGATGACGCGCGGGTCGTGCACCAGCGTGCGCACGATGGCCAGCTTCTGCCGCATGCCCTTGCTGAAGCCGCCGCACGGGTCGTCCTCGCGGCCGCCCAGCCCGAAGCGATCCAGGTAGTGCTTCGCCCGGGGCCACGCGACGGACTCGTCCAGCTCATGCAGCTTCATGAAGAAGCGCAGGTTCTCCCGGGCGGTGAGCCGGTCGTAGAGCCCGGGCTGTTCGGTGAGCAGGCCCACCACCTTGCGCAGCGACTCGCCGTCGCGCGTGACGGAGTGGCCCCACACCTCCGCGTCGCCGCTGGAGGGCCTGAGCAGCCCCGTCAGCATGCGCACCGTCGTCGTCTTGCCCGCGCCGTTGGGGCCCAGCAGGCCGAACACCTCGCCGGGCCGCACGTCGAAGGTGAGGTCCTCCACGGCGGTGCGCTCGCCGAAGCGCTTCGCCAGACCGCGGACGCGCAGGCCTCCCTTCGCGGGGGCCTCCGCGAGCGGGGGCGGGACGAGGATGCTCACTCGATGGTCACCAGGACGAACTTGTTGTTGATGTCGCGGTCGACGAGGGTGACGGTCTTGTCGGAGCCCACCGCGGTGCGCAGCAGGTTCACGCGGTTGTGCTCCACCAGCGCCCACTCACGGCCGGGCCGCGCCGCGTACTGGCGCATGCGCGTGTTGGCGTCGTTGGCGCGGAACTGCTCCACCGTGTTGCGCGAGTAGAACGTCTCACCGCGCCAGTTCATCATGTACGCGGCGATGGGCTCGCCCGCCTTGCGCTGGTCGTAGTAGCGCCAGAACAGGTCGCGCTGCGTCCAGTGGTGGGACAGGTCCACCCAGTGGCCCCAGTTGAACCAGAGCGCGAACGCCGCGGCCAGGCCCCAGAAGGTGCTGAACAGCAACACGCGCGAGCGCTGCAGCGCGGCCACCGCCGCCAGCACGCCGGCCACGCCGAACGCGAAGCCCATGCCCACCTTCACGTTGATGGTGCCGGACAGGGCCTTGAACAGCGCGTCCGACGCGGGCGGCCCCTTGAAGCCGCGCACCGCCAGCGCCACGCCCACCAGCGCCAGGCCGAAGCCCACCGCTTGGAGCACCGTGCGCCCCGGCGCCTCCTCCGGCCGCGACGCCTGCCAGATGAGGAAGCCCGCGAGCGCCACCAGCGCCACGCCCCACAGACCCATCGCGGACACCTGCCCCTGCGTGGCCACCGTGGCCAGCGTGGCCCCGCCGGTGAGCAGCAGGCCCAGCGCCACCGCGCGCGCCGCGGCCGGGCGCTCCAGCTTCGCCTTGGAGGAGAACGCGTCGAAGGCCAGGTACACGCCGAAGGCCAGCAGCACCAGCGTCACCAGGTCGCCCATCCACAGCGGGCGCGAGGAGAAGAACGCGATGGGCTTGGTGACCAGGTCCTGCGGATAGGGCCGGTCGTAGTTGTAGACGAACAGGTCGGTGAAGTCCTTGGGGTTCTCCGCCAGGTCCTTGCCCACCAGGATGAAGAGGATCAGGCCGAAGATGAGGCTGACGGCGTGCTCGGAGACGCCGTCCTTCCACAGGCGATCCACGAACAGCGAGATGAGGATGGCCAGGCCCGGCAGCACCGGGAACACGTAGTGGTGGAACTTCGTCGCGCTGGAGGCCAGCAGGTAGAACGCGAACGCCACCCACAGCACGGCGATGAGCGCCAGGTGGTCCGCCTTGTCCCGCGAGCGCAGCTTGAGGCGCGACACGACCGCGAACGCGCCGGGCAGCAGCGCCACCCACGGGAAGATGGCGAAGCCGCCCTGTTCGATGAAGTAGGTGAACGACCCGCCCGGCGTGGTGGTGTGCACGCCCGCGGTGAGGCGGTTCAGGTGGTCGTGGATGAAGAAGCGGTACCAGAACAGCTTGCCCTCGTCGTCCACGCCGTCGAAGAGGCACAGCGTCAGGTACCAGGGCACCGCCACCGCCGCGAACACGAGGATGCCCGTGCCCAGCTTCATCCGGTACATCTGCGCCCACAGCACGGGCATGGCCCGAGTGCCCGCGCGCACCTGGGCGCGGACCTCGCCACTGGTGAGCCAGCGCAGGTGCGCCTCCAGGCTCTCGCGGGTCCACGGGATGACGCCAGCGGCCGCGTACAGCACCAGGATGACCGCCGGCAGGCCCACGCCCAGCAGGCCCTTGGCCAGCGTGGCCAGGCCCGCGAAGACATAGAACGCGTACCACCAGCCAGCGCGGTGCTTCGTGGTGTCATCCAACTGCCCGATGATGGCGCATGCCATGGCGCACACGAAGGTCGTGACGAAGGGCGTGTCGGTGACGGTCTGCCGGGTGAGCAGGAAGTACAGCGGCATGGTGGCCAGCACGAAGCCCGTGGCCAGGCCCGCGCGCATGTTCACGGTGCGCGCCACCGCCAGCGACAGGAGCGCCACGGCGGTGATGCTCAGGAGCGCGAAGGGCATGCGCATGCCCCACTCCGTGTAGAGCCCCATGGCGCCGTCGCCCCGGAGCGCGCCGACGATGTTCATCCCCAGCGCCTGCATCCACATGGTGAGCGGCGGCTTGGAGAAGAACCACGCGTTCTCCCAGAAGGGATAGACGTAGTCGGCGCGCTGGATCATCTGCCGGCCCACTTCGCCGTAGTGCGTCTCCCAGGGGTCCCACAGGCCGACCGCGCCCAGGTAGGGCACGAAGAGCAGCGCCGCGAAGCCCGCGGTCGCCAGGACCACGCGCGCGCTGAAGGACAGGGCCAGCCACCGCCGCCCCCATGAAGACGTCAGGGTGTCATCACCGAGGATGGCCTGGGTGAAGGTGGAATCCCCCTGCGAGTTCTTTTCGACGTCGCTTGCCACGCGCGCGTGCTCCTTCGTCGTCCGGGACGGGCCACCGTGAACCCCATGGGGCCGGGGGGCTTATATCCCCGCCACCCCCGCCGGTCGACCGACCTGGAAGGGGGTGCGTCGTTCTCGCGCCAGCGCACGCGCTTCCGCGTGCACAGGGGCTGTGCAGGCGCCTGCACAGCCGCACGGGCAAGTCCGCGAAAGGCCGTGCTCCGGCCAGGGGCACGGGCCTTGTAAGGGCCCCCCATCACCAAGCCTGACCGCGTGGCCGGAACGCGAAGGGCCGCTCAACTTCGACGAGGAGCAGTGATGCTGGTTTCAGCGGTGACCCTGGGATGCGCCCTCCTGCTGGGGCAGGTGGAGGCGCCGGAAGCACCGGAGGCTCCGCAAGCTCCGGTCGGAACGCCAGTGGAAGCAGCGCCGGCCGCGACGCCGGAGCCTCCCGCGGAGCCGGAGCCGTGGGACTTCCAGATGGCCGTCCCGAACGCGTCGTCTCCCCAGCAGCCCTACGACGGGCAGGTGCGGTGCCTCGCCCTGCCGCCCACGCCCGACGTTCCTTCTGGAGCGTGGCGCGCCCGCTGCGACGACGTGAAGATGGAGTGCCTGGTGTCGCCCGCCTATGAGCTGGACTCGGAGGGCCACGAGAAGGACCAGCCCCTGCAGCGGGTGGACGGGTGCGTGCCGAACCTGATGCCCGCGGAGACGGTGCGCCAGTACCGCCTGGTGCCCGCCATCGCGGAGGCGCCGCCGGGCTGGTACCGCGACGAGCGCGGGCGGGTGCTCCAGTACAACTTCGACCTGCACCGGCGCGTCTACGTGGGCGGGGCCTGGGCGCCGCGCTGGATGCGCGAGACGGACCGCCTGGAGGAACGCGTGCGGGTGGACTTCGGCGTGGACCTGGAGTGGCCGGGGGACTCGGACCGGCTGCACCGGATGACGCTGCTGGAGACGGAGCTGTACCTGGGGGACGCGCCCTCCTACGAGGCCACGCTCCTGCGCTACGACTTCCGCAGCCAGAATGACGCGCCGCTCTTCCGGGTGACGACCTTCTACGGCCACCCCCGGCGCTTCGACATCTACGCCAACCTGGGCTTCTGGATGGAGGTGCTCCACGGCGAACAGGTGCGCCGCGAGAACGTGCACGCGGACTTCCTCACCGTGGCCGCGACAGACGTGACGCTGGACCTGTGGCACTCGAGCGACCTCGTGTCCTACGTGCGCCTGCGGGCCGGTCCCGCCCTGGAGCGCGACCGGACGAACGGCTTCTTCACGCTCGTTCCCGCGGCGGCGCTGGAGGGGGACCTCACCCTGGACCGGGACGGCTTCCACCACGTGCGCTTCGGCGTCGAGGCGCAGAAGGTGCTCCTCGCACAAGCCGTGGCGGGCCGGCCCCTGCGTCCGGAGCGGCTGCGGCTGCGCGCGAGCTATGAGGTCATCGCCCTGGCCATCAACGACCAGCCCGTGAGTGTGACGTTGGACGGACGC
>NZ_RAWR01000074.1:0-41957 GCF_003986945.1 Corallococcus sp. AB018
GGGCCACGGGGCTGGGGGAATCCCCGTGGCCTCGGGAGTCGGCGGCGCCTTCGTGTGCGCCAGCCGTCCGAGGATGTCCGCCTGCAGCAGGTCATGGAGCCGCACGCCGCACGCCTCGCAGGAGGCCAGGTGCGCGCGGAAGTCCTCGTGGTGTTCGAGGGGCAGCTCCCCGTCCACGAAGGCGGGGAGGTGGGGGCAGTGGACGTTCATCAGCTCCCCAGCTTCCGACGGGCCTCGGCCATGTCGCGAAGCTGGTCACGCAGCTTCAGCCGCGCGTGGTAGAGCCACGTGCCCACCGTGCCCACGGGCGCCCCGAGCCGGCGGCCGATCTCCGCGTGGCGCAGCCCCTCCGAGTGCAGCTCGAAGGTGCGGCGCAGGTTGAAGGGCAGCGCCGAGACGGCCTTGAGCAGCTCCGGCTCGGTGATGAACTCCCACAGCTCCTGGTCCCGTGACTCCGGCTCCTCGAAGAGCTTGTGCACGTTGCCCAGGTTGATGGCGGTGGTGGCTTCCGTGCGCGAGCGGCGGCACTGGTCGAGGAAGCGGTTGTGCAGCACCCGTACCAGCCACGCGCGGCGCGCCGGCTCCGCCCAGCCGCGCAAGGTGTCCCACTTCAGCAGGGCCCGCAGCAGGACGTCCTGGAGCAGGTCGTCGCAAACAGTGGCATTCCCCCCGCAGATGTTCCGGGCGACCGCCATCAGGATGGGCTGATGACGGACCGCGAAATCGGCGTACTCCATGTCTGAAGTGTCGAGTTCTTCTCTCACGTGAAGCCCCCAGTGCCGGTACTTAAAAGAAAACGTGATAGGTTTGATTCCTTTAAAACCTTGTTAAAGCCTTACGGATGGGGGGCGTTGGCTGACAACGCTTGTGTCCCGGAGGGGTTTTTCTGGATCGCACCGCGCGTATGGGCGTGGGGGATGAAAGCCATTCCGTTTGTCTGGGGTGCATTTGACTGCGTGGCGTAGGGTCCGGAGCCATGGCGCGACCCGCGAAGACACCGAAGCCCGTGGAGCTGGGAGACATCGACCTGCCAGAGGGGGTGCTGCTCATCCTGGATCCAGGCCTGGGGCGCTTCTGGCGGCATGACTCGGAGCCGGCGTCGCCTCGGAAGAAGGCCCCGGCGGAGCACGACCTGCGCATCTCCGGACCGGACGCGGAAGCAGCGGGCCAGGCCTACGACCGTGAATTCGACCCGCGCTTCCTCTTCGACAGGAAGGACCCGGCGGACGCCGCGGCGCACTTCGAGGGGTTCGCCCGGGAGCAAGGCTTTGATGCGCGCGCGGAGGTGTTGTCAGCGCGGATTCCCCACACGGAGCGGGCCCGGCTGGCGTTGGAGCATGGAAAGGGATTGGGGGTTGTGAAGTACAACGGCCTGTGGGCTGTGGTCGTGGGAGGCCTGCCCTCAAGTCGTGGGTTGAAAGTGATTGGAATGCCCATGCCGCCGGGAGAGTTCGGCGGGCGTTGGCGGTCCATCGACATCGTCGTGGACGGGGAGGCGGAGGCGGCCCGGTCGGAGCAGGTGTCCGGGGTGATGGTGGACCACGGTCAATTGCTGTTCGCCGGGTTGGGCCCGATGGGACGGTTCCGCATGTGGGAGCCGGAGGACGGGCTGGCGGACTATGTGTTTCACGGCAGGGACGCGCCGAAGCTCGCGAAGGAGCTGGGCGCGAGCGACCTGGGCGACGGGCTGTATGGGTGGAAGGACCTGCCCATGGACCGGGTGGGGGAGAAGGCCACGCCGCTGCAGGAGCGCCTCGAGAAGGACGGGCTCGCGGTGGGGGTGGACTACCGGCCGCACTGCAACCTGGAGAAGTTGAACGCCGGGCTGCGTGAGTGCGAGGAGGACACGGCCTCGCTGGTGTTGGACGGCGCGCGCGTGGTGGGATGTGGGAACCGCTGGGGAGACGGCATCTTCACGGTGAGCCGGCACCTGGACGCGAAGGGGCGGACGGTGCGCGTCCGGGTGGAGCTGGGCACGGAGGAGCGGCAGAAGCTGCTGCGAGGCATCCGGCTGCGTCAGCGCAAGGCGCTGGTCACGCGCTTCATCACGGAGAACGGGGAACCCATCCGCTTCGCGGAGCGCTCGAAGCCCGCGGCGGAGGAGGACAGCGGCTGGCTCTTCACCTCGGGCCTGGAGACCGAGGAGTACATGGAGGAGAGCGGCAACGCGGTCATCGTCCCGCTGCGCCCGTTGCTGGGCCGGGACAAGGAATTGGACGCCATCCTGGACGCGCCGGTCGGCGCGGTGTTCCGGCGCGAGGGGAACGGGTTCGTTCCGGAGGAGTGAGCCGCCATCGAAAGATCCGCTGATTCCGTCTGAATCCCCGCTCTGCCATTCCGAGCGGGGCGGGCGCATCTTGCGGTCATGACCCACGAACATTCCGCACATGCGCCGGTCCATGGCTTTGGAGCCGACCGCGCGGCCCATTACGACGCCCAGGCGGCGGTGAGCCTCGCTGGCTACCAGGCGGCATATGAGCTGGGCGTCAGCGCCCTGGCTGCCCGGTTGGACGGCCAGGAAACGGCGTCACTGCTCCACGTGGGCCTGGGCACGGGCGCGGAACTGGTGCCCTATCTCCGCTTCAACGTGCCGGGCTGGCACTTCACGGGCGTGGAGCCCTCCGGCCCGATGCTGGAAGTCGCACGCAGGCGCCTGGAGGCGGAGGGGCTGCTTTCGCGCACGCACCTGCACGAAGGCGAGCTGCGGACGTTGCCGCAAGGTCCCCCGTTCGACGGCGCGCAGTTGATGGGCGTGCTGCACCACGTGGAGGGAGAGGATGCCCGCGTCGAGTTGCTGCGGGAGGTGACACGGAGGCTCAAGCCGGGAGCGCCGCTGGTGTTGGGCTGCCGCATCGGCCAGGACCCCGAGCTGACGAACGTCGAGTTCCGGCGGCTGCGGACGTACGGAGTGCCGCTGGAGAAGCTGGAGGCCCGGCGTCAGGCCATGGCGAAGATGCAGCCCATCGAGTCCGACGCCGCGCTGTTCGCGATGTTCGCGCAGGCGGGACTGGTGGCGCCGAAGCCGCTCTTCGTCTCGCTCCAGTACAAGGTCTTCCTGGCGCGCTTCGAGCCCTGAGCACGGCTTGGCCCCCCGGGAGGTGGATGCTATGTCCCGGGTTGTATGCGAATCGCTCTACCTAGGACGTGGGCGTTGCTTGGGACGCTGCTCGCCGGCGCGGCCGTGGCGGAGGAGCACGAGCACGCCGTCATCCGGACGCTCGTCCTCCCCGAGCAGCCCGAGGCCGCGCCCCAGCGCATCTACGTGAAGGGGCAGGTCGTGACGGTCCTCCGCTTCGAGCAGGACCTTGCGCCGCTCCGGGCACGGCTGGTGGGCGGAGAGGGGCGGTTCGAACCGGTGGGCGTCGTGGGCCGGAAGGTGGTGCTGGAGCCCCAGCGCGACCTGGCACCGGAGGAGGGGTTCTCCCTGCTCGTCACGTTGTCGGATGCGCGGGAGGTCCCCTTCCTCCTCCGGCCTCCGGGGCGGCGAGAGCATGGGAGCGCGGACCAGCAGCTCAACGTCTACAAGGACCGGGATGGCTACGAGGCCATGGCTTCGGCGCTGGTGGACTCGGAGAAGGAGAACAAGACCCTTCGCGCGGAGAACGAGCGGCTCCACAAGGAGGAGGTTTCCGAGGACCACGCGTTGGCGGCCCTGCTGACCACGGGCGCGGTGGCACAGACGCCTTTCGGCGTCGCGGATCATTTCTCCGGCACGGATGGCGACACGACACTGGATGGCACGGTCTACCGGGGCACGGGCAAGGCCGCGGTCGTGTTCAAGGTGAAGAACCTGTCTGCTCGCCGCCCGTGGAGCATGAGCTCCGTACGGCTCGTGGGCAGGTCGGACACTCGCGAGCGGCCGCTGGCGGTCCGGTCATCCTCAGCGGTGATTGAACCTGGGACCTCGGGTGTCATCGGGCTCGTGGTGGACGGGAGCGCGTTCGTGGACAGTGGGACGCTGACGTCCCTGTTCCTGGAATTGTACCGGCACGATGGGCTGCGGCAGGCGGTTGTTGAGTTGAGCCCGAGCTTGCTCGGGAAGTAGGAACAGCCGCATGACCTCGCGTCGATACGTGCTCGTGGCCTGGATGGGCCTGTTGGCCCTGCATCCGGGTTGTGCGACGACTCTGGGCGACGTCCGCCTTCGTGCGGATGGAACGCCCATGTCGGAGAAGTGCCCTGAGAAGTCGCTGGAGGTGATGCGGTACCTGCAGCTCTACGTGGGTGAAGCCGCATGGGTCCAACTGGATGCGAACCAGAGCCGGGCAGAGCACATCACGCTGCACGACGGGCCCATCGAGAGCGTGTTGGACGAGGACATCGGAACGCTGGAGGCGCCCATGCGCCTCTACGGACGTGTCTGGACGGGCGGAGAACAGCCGGTCATCCGGTACTACGAAGCCCAGTTCCTGAAGGGAAAGGACCGCGTGCCCATCTGCGCGGTGGCGAGGCTCGGCTTCGGGCAACTGCGCAAGCGACCCGAGTCCAAGCCAGGAACCGCGATCCTCAACTCCCCGCGCGCGGGCGTATACATCGTGGACGAGTTCCGCTGAGGCGTAGGCCGACAGGGATTCGAGGTCGCATCAGAATTCCGAGGCCTCCGCCCGCCGCCAACCGCGCGGAATCCCTGAGCGGCCCTCCTGGTCCATGCCTTGCTGCGGGCAGGAGGCTGAACGACTCCAAGGAGCCACGATGCGCTGGATGCGGATGCTGGGCGGTTGTCTGACGGTGATGGCCCTCGCGGCCTGTGGGGCGGACGGCGAGGGAGGGCAGGGGAGGCTGAAGCTGCGGGAGGGGCAGTCGCTGGACCTGGCGCAGGAGTGCGGCGTGGACCTGCCCCAGTGTCCCCAGGGCCTGTCCTGCCTCGTGCTCAAGCTGGACGGCGTGTCCAAGGCGCGCTGCGTGGATGATTCAAAGGTCTGCACCGAGCTCGTGTCCTGCACGGGAGGCACCCAGTGCGCCATCCTGGACTCATATCCCGGCCAGGTCGCCTGCTCGGGCAAGTGCACCTCGGACTGCGACTCGTCTGTGTCCAATTCACCGTAGGCGCACGGCGGCTCCGTCGCCCCATTTCACCTCGCAGGGGTGCACGGAGCCGGTTCGTGCACATTGCAACCCGGCCAGGAGGACAGCTCCCACAACCCCTCGGAACGCCTGGGCCTGACGGGGGCCCGCTCCGGTACGGCGGATGCTCATGCTCCTGGGGCCATGAGCTTCGAATACGCCGCAGGGACCGCGCTCGCGGTCCTCCTCTCCGTCTACCTCGTCTACGCCCTGCTCCGGCCCGAGCGCTTCTAGGAGCCCGCCATGACCCTCATAGGCTGGCTCCAGACCCTGCTGTTCTTCGCGCTCGTCCTCGCGCTCACGAAGCCCGTGGGCCTCTACCTCTTCCGCGTCTTCGAGGCCGACACCCAACCCCTGCCTCGCGTGCTCGGTCCCATCGAGCGCGCCCTGCTGCGCCTGTGCGGCGTGAAGCTCGACCAGGAGCAGACGTGGGTCCAGTACACCGCCGCCCTGCTCGCCTTCAGCGCCGTGGGCCTCGTCGTCCTCTACGCGCTCCAGCGGCTCCAGCACGTGCTCCCGCTCAACCCCCAGGGCCTGCCCGCCGTGGGTCCGGCGCTCGCCTTCAACACCGCCGCCAGCTTCGTGGCCAACACCAACTGGCAGTCGTACGCCGGTGAATCCACGATGAGCTACGCCACCCAGATGCTGGGGCTGACGTGGCAGAACTTCGTCTCCGCCGCCACGGGCCTGGGCGTCGCGCTCGCCCTCGCGCGAGGCCTCACCCGCCGCCCCGGCCCCGAAGGCCGCAAGACCCTGGGCAACTTCTGGGTGGACCTGGTGCGCGGCACGCTCTACGTGCTCCTGCCCCTGAGCTTCCTCGCGGCCCTGTTCTTCGTGTCACAGGGCGTGCTCCAGAACCTCGCGCCATACCCCGAGCACACCACCGTGGAGGGCGTGAAGCAGACGCTCGCCTTCGGGCCCGTGGCCTCGCAGGAGGCCATCAAGATGCTGGGCACCAACGGCGGCGGCTTCTTCAACGCCAACAGCGCCCACCCCTTCGAAAACCCCACGCCGCTCACCAACCTGGTCCAATTGCTGCTCATCTTCGTGCTGCCTGCGGGCCTCACGTACACCTACGGCAAGATGACCGGCGACACGAAGCAGGGCTGGGTCCTCTTCGCGGCCATGTCCGTCCTCTTCCTCGTGGGAGCCACCGCCAGCTACGCCGCCGAGTCCCAAACCAACCCCGCGCTCGCCTCCGCGAACGTCGTCCAGGCCGGGAACCTGGAGGGCAAGGAGACGCGCTTCGGCGTCGCGGCCTCCACGCTGTTCGCCACCGTCACCACCGACGCGTCATGCGGCGCGGTCAATTCCATGCATGACAGCTTCACGCCGTTGGGCGGGCTGGTGCCGCTGGTCAACATGCAGCTGGGCGAGGTCATCTTCGGCGGCGTCGGCGCGGGCCTCTACGGCATCCTCGTGATGGCGGTGCTCGCGGTCTTCATCGCGGGCCTGATGGTGGGCCGCACGCCGGAGTTCCTCGGCAAGAAGATCGAAGCGCGCGAGATGACGCTCGCGATGCTGTACGTGCTCGTCTTCCCGCTGGTCATCCTGGGCCTGTCCGCCGTGGGCGCGGTGCTCCCGCAGGGCACGTCGTCCCTCAACAACGCCGGGCCGCACGGCCTGTCCGAAATCCTCTACGCGTTCACCAGCGGCGTGGCCAACAACGGCAGCGCCTTCGCCGGCCTCAACGCCAACACGCCGTTCTGGAACATCAGCCTGGGCGTGTCGATGCTCGCGGGCCGCTTCCTGATGATGGTGCCGGTGCTGGCGCTGGCGGGCGCGCTCGTGGGCAAGAAGGCCGTGGTCCCCGGGCCCGGCACCTTCCCCACGGACGGCGTCCTCTTCACCGGCCTGCTCGTGAGCGTCGTCGTCGTCGTGGGCGCGCTGACGTTCTTCCCCGCGCTGTCCCTGGGCCCCATCGTCGAGCACTTCCTCGGCGCGGCCGGAAAGGTGTTCTGACCATGGCCCCCGCAAGCAAGCAGGCCTCGCTGTTGGACCCCGCGCTGCTCAAGCCCGCGGTGTGGGAGAGCCTCAAGAAGCTCCACCCGCGCGACGTGGCCCGGAACCCGGTGATGTTCGTGGTGTGGGCCGGAAGCCTGCTCACCACGGTGTTCGTCCTCAAGGACCTGACGGTCTCTGGGGAACCCACCGCGCCCATGTGGTTCACCGTGTCCGTGATGCTGTGGCTGTGGTTCACGGTCCTCTTCGCCAACTTCGCCGAAGCCGTGGCGGAGGGCCGGGGCAAGGCCCAGGCGAGCGCCCTGCGCCGCATGCGTCAGGACACCCAGGCCCGCCGCCTCACCCACGACGGCCGGGAGGAACGCGTCCGAGCCCCCGCCCTGCGCAAGGGCGACCGCGTGGTGTGCGAAGCCGGAGACGTCATCCCCGGCGATGGCGAGGTGATGGAGGGCATCGCCAGCGTGGACGAGTCCGCGGTCACCGGCGAGTCCGCCCCCGTCATCCGCGAGTCCGGAGGCGACCGCTCCGCCGTCACCGGAGGCACGAAGGTGCTGTCCGACCGCATCGTCATCCGCATCAGCGTGGATCCGGGAGAGTCGTTCCTCGACCGGATGATCGGCCTGGTGGAGGGCGCGGCCCGCAAGAAGACGCCCAATGAAATCGCGCTGCACATCCTGCTGGTGGGCCTCACGCTGGTGTTCCTGATGGCGTGCGTGACGCTGGTGCCGCTGGCGCTCTACTCGGGCGTGCCGCTGTCCGGCACGGCGGTGGTGGCGCTGCTGGTGTGCCTCATCCCCACGACCATCGGCGGCCTCCTGAGTGCCATCGGCATCGCCGGCATGGACCGGCTCCTGCGCAAGAACGTGCTCGCGCTCAGCGGGCGAGCGGTGGAGGCGGCGGGGGACGTGGACACGCTGCTGCTCGACAAGACGGGCACCATCACCCTGGGCAACCGCATGGCCACGGAGCTGCTGCCCATGCCGGGCGTGCGCGCGGAGGAACTGGCGGAGGCCGCGCAGCTCGCGAGCCTCGCGGACGAGACCCCGGAAGGGCGCTCCGTCGTCACGCTGGTCAAGGACACGTACAAGATGCGTCCGCGCGAGCTGCGAGCGCATCAGGCCACCTTCGTCCCCTTCACCGCGCAGACGCGCATGAGCGGCTGCGACCTGGTGGACCCGCACCCGCGCAGCATCCGCAAGGGCGCGGTGGACGCCATCGTCCGCTACACGCAGGCGCAGGGTGGCACCGTGCCGGAGGAGCTGACCCAGGTCTCGGGCCGCATCGGTGACGCGGGAGGCACGCCGCTCGCGGTGGCGGACGGCGCTCGGGTGCTGGGCATCATCCATCTGAAGGACGTGGTGAAGGGCGGCATCAAGGAGCGCTTCGACCGCTTCCGCGCCATGGGCATCCGCACGGTGATGATCACCGGCGACAACCCGCGCACCGCGGCGGCCATCGCGAGAGAGGCCGGCGTGGACGACTTCCTGGCGGAGGCCACCCCGGAGGCGAAGCTCGCGCTCATTCGAGCGGAGCAGGGCAAGGGCAAGCTCGTGGCGATGACGGGTGACGGCACCAACGACGCGCCCGCGCTGGCCCAGGCGGACGTGGGCGTGGCGATGAACACCGGCACCCAGGCCGCCAAGGAGGCCGGCAACATGGTGGACCTGGACTCCAACCCCACCAAGCTCCTGGAGGTGGTGGAGGTGGGCAAGCAGTTGCTGATGACGCGAGGCACGCTGACCACGTTCTCCATCGCCAACGACGTCGCGAAGTACTTCGCCATCCTCCCGGCGCTGTTCATGGGCGTCTTCCCGCAGATTGCTCCGCTCAACGTGATGGGGCTGACGTCGCCGTTCAGCGCCATCCTGTCCGCCGTCATCTTCAACGCGCTCATCATCGTGGCGCTCATCCCGCTGGCGCTGAAGGGCGTGCGCTACCGCCCGCTGGGCGCGGCGGCCCTCCTGCGCCGCAGCCTGCTCCTCTACGGCGTGGGCGGCGTCATCGTCCCGTTCGTGGGCATCAAGGTCATCGACGTGGTGCTCACCACCGTGGGCCTGGCCTGAGCACACAAGAAAGGAACATCCATGGTCTCCGCGCTCCTCACCGCCCTGCGCGTCAGCGCCGTCACGCTGGCCCTCACGGGCGTGCTGTACCCCCTGACCGTCACTGGCGTGGCGCAGGTGTTGTTCCCGAATGAAGCCAACGGGTCGTTGGTGAAGGACGACCGTGGACGGGTGGTGGGCAGCGCGCTCATCGCCCAGGGCTTCACGCAACCGGGCTACTTCCAGCCGCGTCCCTCCGCCGCCGGTACGGGCTGGGACGCGACGGCCTCCAGCGGAAGCAACCTGGGCCCCACGTCCCAGAAGCTCCGCGACCGAGCGGTGGCGGAAGCGGACCGGCTGCGCCGCGAGAACCCCGAGGCGGAAGGCCCCGTGCCCGGCGAGCTGGTGACAGCGTCCGCGTCCGGGCTGGATCCCCAGGTGTCGCCGGAGGCGGCGCTGTGGCAGGTTCCCCGCGTGGCGCGAGCGCGAGGCGTGGACCCGGCGCGCGTGCGGGCGTTGGTGATGTCCCGGGTGGAAGGCCGAACGTTCGGCGTGCTGGGAGAACCCCGGGTGAACGTGCTCACGTTGAACCTCGCGATGGACCGTCAGTTCGGCGGGCCCGCGCCCAGGGCCTCCCGGTGAGGAGAAGGCAGGCATGACGACGCGGCGCCCGCGCGCGGAGGACTTCCTGGAGCTGGTGGAGCGCGGCCGGCGCGGCCGGCTGAAGCTCTACATCGGCTTCGCGGCAGGCGTGGGCAAGACGTTCCGCATGCTGGAGGAAGCACACGCGCTGAAAGCACGCGGCGTGGACGTGGTGCTGGGCTTCGTCGAGACCCACGGTCGTCCTGAAACAGAGGCGCTGGTCGCCGGCCTGGAGGTCGTGCCGCGCCAGCGCATCACGTACCGGGACGTCACCGTGGAGGAGCTGGACCTGGAAGCCATCCTCGCGCGCAAGCCGCAGGTGGCCATCGTGGACGAGCTGGCCCACACCAACGCGCCCGTGTGCCGTCACCGCAAGCGCTACCAGGACGTGCAGGAGCTGCTGGCCGCGGGCATCAACGTAATTGGTGCCTTCAACGTGCAGCACCTGGAGAGCCTCAACGACCTGGTGGAGCGCAACACCGGAGTCACCGTGCGGGAGACGCTGCCGGACAGCTTCCTCAAGACGGCGGACCAGGTGGTGAACCTGGACCTCGCGGTGGAGGACCTGCACGAACGGCTCAAGGCTGGGAAGATCTACGCGCCGGACAAGGTGCCGCACGCGCTGGAGCGCTTCTTCACCGGAGACAACCTCTCCACCCTGCGCGAGCTGGCCCTGCGCGAAGTGGCGGAGAGCCTGGACCGGGCCACCACGGGCAGGCAGGCCCTGGCAGGCGAGGACCCGTCCCAGAAGGGCGGCGCGTGGGGCCGGGTGCTGGTGGCCCTCTCCAGCCATCCGCCGCGCGCGGCGACGCTGTTGCGACGGGGTTCACGCATGGCGGGCCGGCTCAACACGGACTGGTTCGTGGTGTACGTGGAGACGCCGCGCGAGGCGCCGAACCTCATCGACGCGGAGGCGCAGCGGCACCTGCTGACGAACATCGAGAAGGCGAAGGAACTCGGCGCGGAGGTGGTGCGCCTGCGCTCCAGCGACCCCGTGGCGGCGTTGCTGGACTTCGCCCGCTCGCACGGCGTGGGGCACATCATCATCGGCCGTTCGAACCAGGCGAAGTGGCGTCAGCGGTTGGGGATGACCGCGGACGCGCGCCTCTTGCGGGAAGGGGAGGGCTTCGACATCCACGTCGTGTCCTTCGAATCCCACGAGGAGAAGCGCCCATGACGCTGCGCTCGCGGCTGCTGCTGGCCCAGGTGCCACTGGTGCTGGCGTTGCTCTTCCTGGGAGCCACGGCCGTCATCACCCTGGCGCGAGTGGGCCGCTCCGGTCAGGAGGTGCTGGAGGACAACTACCGCAGCGTGCTCGCCACCCAGCGCATCACGGAGCAGCTGGAGCGCATGGACAGCGCGGCGCTGTTCATCATCGCGGGCGAGCGCGAGCGGGGCATGACCCAGCAGGCCTCGCAGCGCCCACCGCTGGAGCTGGAGCTGGGCATCCAGCAGGGCAACATCACCGAACCCGGCGAAGCGGAGGCCACGCAGCGGCTGCGCACCGCGTGGACGAAGTACCGCGAGGAGTTCGACGTCTTCCTCCAGGCACGTGGCCCGGAGGCCGCGCGCACGAGCTACTTCGAATCGCTCTCACCGGCCTTCCAGGAGGCGAAGGCCGCGGCGGCGTCCGTCCTCGCGCTGAACCAGGACGCGATGGTGCGCAAGAACGACCGGCTGCGCCAGCAGAGCGAGCAGGTGAACACGTTGATGGCGCTGGCGGTGGTGGCGGCGCTGGGCTTCGGCCTGTTCTTCACCACGTCGCTGGTGCAGCGAGCGCTCCGTCCGGTGTCCGTGCTGTCGCAAGCGGTGCGCCGCCTGGGGCAGGGCGACGTGGAGGCGCGAGCGGTGGTGGAGGGGCGCGACGAAATCGCCGGGCTCGCGCGGGACTTCAACACCATGGCGGAGCGGCTGGCGCAGTACCGCAAGAGCAGCCTGGGCGAACTGCTCCAGGCGCAGGCGGTGTCGCAGGCGGCCATCGACAGTCTGCCCGACCCCGTGCTGGTGCTGGGCGCGGAAGGCGGGCTGCTCAACGTGAACGCCGCGGCGGAGGACGTGCTGCGCCTGCGGCTGGACGAGGGCGGGGACGCGCTGGGCCGGGTGGAACCCGAGGTGCGCGCCGTGCTGGAGCGGGTGCGAGCGCACGTCGTGGGAGGAAGGGGCGCGTACCAGCCCCGGGGCTACGAGGAGGCGGTGCGAGTGGAGTCGTCTCCAGAGGGCGTCCGGTGGCTCCTGCCGAGAGGCAGCCCGGTGCACGGAGAGACCGGGGAAGTGGTGGGCGCCACGCTCATCCTCCAGGACGTGACGCGGCTGCGGCGCTTCGACGAACTGAAGAACGACCTGGTGGCCACGGTGGCGCACGAGTTCCGCACGCCGCTCACGTCGCTGCGCATGGCCATCCACCTGGTGGCCGAAGGTGTCGTGGGGCAGGTGACCGAGAAGCAGGCGGACCTGCTCTTCGCGGCGCGCGAGGACTGCGAGCGGTTGCAGGGCATCGTGGACGACCTGCTGGACCTGTCGCGCATCCAGTCCGGGCAGCTCCAACTGGACGTGCGGGAGGTGCGCACGGAGGAGTTGGTGGAGCAGGCGCTGGCCGCACAGCGCACGCTGGCGGAGGACCGGGGCGTGCGCCTGTCGCAATCCCTGTCACCGGACGTGGAGACGGTGCGGGTGGATCCAGACCGGCTGCACCTGGTGCTGGGAAACCTGGTGGGCAACGGCGTGAAGCACACGCCGCACGACGGCGAGGTGTCCGTGCACGTGTCGCGCGAAGGCACCCTCGTGCGCTTCGAGGTTGAGGACACCGGCGAGGGCATCCCCGCCCAGGAGCAGGCGCGCATCTTCGAGAAGTTCTACCGCGCCCCGGGCGCCCCGGCGGGAGGCGCGGGCCTGGGGCTGTCCATCGCACGCGACATCGTCCAGGCCCACGGCGGCGAGCTGGGCGTGGTGAGCACCCCGGGCCAGGGCAGCACCTTCTGGTTCACGCTGCCGCAGCCTGAACAGGGCTGAAGCCCGCGGTCACATCGGCGCGGACATCTCCAGTTGGCGCATCGCTTCCTTCCGCGCGTCGGACGCGGAGCGGACGATTTCAGCGCTCGACTGGCCGAACGCGTCCGCGTCCATCTTGCGCAGTCGGGGCACCACCTCGCGCTCCTCCTCCGCCATGTGTTGCGCGGCCACTGCCTCCAGTTGCCGCACCGTGGCCTCGCGGCGGCGCGGGTCGTGGCGGACGCGCAACAGTTCGGAGATCAGCTGGGTCATCTCCCCGTGCTCCTCCACCGCGAAGTCGATGCGCGGCCCTTCGACGACGGTCCGCGCGACGGGATACACCCAGCGCTCCTCGAGGGTGCTGTGCAGGGTGAGCGTTTCGGCCAGGCGCAGGCTCAGCTCCGGCTTCTCTTCGTCCGGCGCATGGTGCCAGGCCTCGAAGAGGGCCTCGGCGTCGCGGTGCTGCTGGATGAGCACGTCGATGAGGTTCATGACGGGCCAGGGTTCGCATGAGCGCGCAAGGGCGCAATCCACTCTCCAGGATGAGCGCCCCTGTACGCCCCGGCCGCCAGTGCCGGACTGCATGCACTGGCGCACAGGCCGCCTGCGTCACGTCTCCGATTCGTACTTCTTGCGCTTGCGCCACAGCGTGGACGCGTCGATGCCGAGCAGCCGGGCTGCTTCATCCAGCGTCGGCACGGACGCCATCACCCGCAGGATGTGTTCGCGCTCCACCGCCTCCAGCGTGTGCGGCCCGCCCAGCGTCACCCCAGGCCCCACCGCGGACGCGATGCGCTCCGGGAACGCCTGCGGCTCCACGACGCCTGACGCGCCCACGATGAGCGCCCGCTCCAGCGCGTTGCGCAGCTCACGCACGTTGCCCGGCCAGGGGTAGGCCCGCAGCATCGCCTCCGTGGCGGGCGACAGCTCCGGGGCCGGACGCTGCGCGGCCTTCGCGAAGAAGGCGATGAAGCGGCGGGCCAGCGGGAGCAGGTCCTCCGGCCGCTCACGCAGGGACGGGAGCTTCACCTCCAGGACGTTCAACCGGTACATCAGGTCCTCGCGGAAGCGTCCCTCCGCCACGTCCTTCTCCAGGTCGCGGTGCGTGGCCGCCACCACGCGCACGTCCGCCTTGCGCGTGCGTCCCTCGCCCAGCCGTTCGAACTGCTTCTCCTGCAGGAAGCGCAACAGCTGCGCCTGGAGCGAGGGGCTCATCTCCGCCACTTCATCCAGGAAGAGCGTGCCCCCTTCCGCCTGCTCCACGCGCCCCGGCTGGTCCTTCACCGCGCCCGTGAAGGCGCCGCGCGCGTGGCCGAACAGCTCGCTCGCCAGCAGTTGTTCGGACAGGGTGGGGCAGTTGATGGTGACGAAGGGCCGCTTGCGCCGGGCGCTCATCGAATGCAGCGCCCGCGCGAGCACCCCCTTGCCCGTGCCGCTCTCCCCGCGCAGCAGCACGGATGCGTCGGACGTGGCCGCGCGCTGGATGAAGCCAATGGCCGCGTGCATGGCCGGCGACGCCGTCTCCAGCGTGGCCTCCGGCACCGCCTGCGCCAGCTGTCCCTCCAGGTCCCCCAGCTGAGAAGTCAGCTCACGCTGCGCCTTCGCGCGCTCCAGGACGTGGCGGATCTGCGCGGGGGTGAACGGCTTGGGCAGGTAGTCGCGCGCGCCGCGCTTCACCGCCTCCACGGCCGTGTCGAACGTCGCGTAAGCGGTGATGAGGATGACGTCCAGCGCGGGGGATTCGGCGAGCAGGCGGGGCAGCAGCTCCAGTCCGGACGCGTTGCCCAGCCGCAGGTCCACGAACGCCAGGTCCGCCGGGCCTTGAGCGAGCGCCGCGAGCGCGGCCTCTGGCGTGGCTGCCTCGCGCACCTCGCAGCCCAGGCCTTCCAGGCACACCCGCAGGGTGTGGCGGATGTTTCGCTCGTCGTCCACCACGAGCACCCGCATGGGGCGCTCCGTCGCCTCGGTACTGGCACGCACTTCCATGGGCACAGTCTAAGAGCACGCCGTGTGCCGGGCCCGTCTGTCGGATGCCGGGCGGCGCAAGCCCTGGGGGCGCACTGCATCCGGCACGATGTGCCCCGGGTGGCGGTTGCAAGGTGCAACGCGGAACGGGCTGGTGTCTGCTGCGGCGTGGCCGTGCGGCTGGCACGCGCCATGGATGGAAGGGAGCCCATGAGCAACGAAGGGACGCCTCCGGACGAGGGGGGCGAGGAGAAGAACATCTTCGCGAAGGAGCTGGTCCCACCGCCCAGCATCTGGCTGCGCAAGGGCACCTGGCTGGCCCTCGTCTTCATATCGATGGTGGGCGTCTTCATCTGGCTCCAGGGCGGGGAGGACCGCGCGCTGGACGCCATGTCCCCCTCGCAGCGCGAGGCCCTCTTCTCGGACACCCGCGACGAGTTCCGCCTGCTCTGCCTGGTGGATGGCGGCGCCTCGCGCTGGCCCAAGAAGTGCGCGAATCACGCGGCGTTCCTCGTCCGCTTCTCCGAGTGCGACGACACCTGCCGCCGCGAGGTGGAGCCCTTCCTCCCACATCCCACCCGCTGAGCGCCGCCGAGCAGCCGGGCCAGGGCCTGTGTGGACGCACCCAGGCCACCGACACCGGCAGTGAAGCCCATGCCGGACGGCTGGAATGATCGCGCCAGGGTGCCTTCCGGGCCCCCTTTGTAGACGTGAGGCGTCCTCCACCGAAGGTCCCACCTGACAGGATGAAGTGTCCCGTATGACCCTGCGGGGCAATGCAGACCCGTTTGCAGGATATTTCAAGGGACGCGGGCTTGAGTCGGGGGGAGAGGTGTTGTCTATCCTACGAGTCCTGACGGAGCCCCGGTCCTCGGGGGAGCCCATTGGGGCCGCGGAAGGATGAGCGACAATGAGCTGGCGCAGCAGGCCCGGCGCGGGAGTACGGCCGCGCTTCATCGGGATGGGTGACATGGGCCCGCGAGGGGGTGCGTGATGGCGATGAGGCTCAAGCAGAAGATGATGGTGCTGCCGACGGTGGCGGCGGTGTTCCTGGTGGCCATCGTGGCGGTGACGGTGGTGCTGGGCGCGCGCACGCGGAGTGCCTCGGAGCGCATTGGTTCCAGCCTGGCGCCGTCGGTGAGCCAGGCGCAGACGTCCCGCGCCGGGTTCGCCGCGTTGCACCAGGACGTGGGCGACGCGGTGGCGCTGCACGCGGTGAAGCAGGAGACGCTGGACGCGCAGGTGACGGAGCTCCAGAAGGGGCTCACTGCGCTGCGAGCGTTTCCGGACGTGGATGGCCCGAAGGTGGAGGCGCTGCAGGGGGCCTTCACGCGCTACTGGCAGGAGGCGTCGCAGGTGGTGGCGCTGGCGGCGCGCAATGACGCGGCCGCGGAAGCCGCGCTCGCGAAGCTGGAGCCCGCGTACCGGACGATGCACGCCGGCCTGGAGTCCGTGACGGCGCAGCAGGAGGCGTCGCAGCGAGAGACCTTCATGGAGGTGTCGTCGCTGCACGGCATGACGCTGACGTGGGTGCTGGTGTTGGCTGTGACGTGCATCGTGGCGCTCGCGGTGGCCACGGTGTGGCTGCTGCGCGAGGTGACGACGCCCCTGGCGCGGCTGACGGCGACGGCGACACGCATCGTGCGGGAAGGCGACCTGTCGCTGGCCATCGACACGAGCGCGCAGGATGAAGTGGGTGAGCTGGCGCGCAGCATCCAGACGCTGATGACGCGGCTGGTTTCGGTGCCCAACACGCTGCGCGCGGTGGTGACGGAGCTGACGGCGGCGGCGTCGCGGCTGAACGCGGCGAGCCACGAGCAGCTCAACTTCCTGACCAGTCAGTCGCGCAGCCTGACGGAGGCCAGCTCCACCATCGCGGAGATCGCCCAGACGTCCGGCATGGCGGCCAGCCGCGCGGAGATGGTGTTGAAGGTGGCGGCGCAGGCGGACGCGTACAGCGCCTCCGGGCAGGTGTCCATCGAGCGCAGCGCGGAAGGGTTGCAGCAGATCCGCGCGCGGGTGGGCGCGCTGGTGGGGAGCATTGGCGTGCTGTCCGAGCAGGCGGTGCACGCGGGTGAAATCATCGGCAGCGTGAAGGACCTGGCGGACCAGTCGAACGTGCTCGCGTTGAACGCGGCCATCGAGGCGGCGCGGGCCGGCGAGGAAGGCCGTGGCTTCGCGGTGGTGGCCAAGGAGATGCGGGCGCTGAGCAGCCAGTCGCTGCAGAGCACGCAGCGCATCGGGAAGATCCTCCTGGAGATCAACCAGGCCATCCGCGAGACGGTGGGCATCGCGGAGGAGGACAGCCAGAAGATGGAGGAGGGCATCGAGCAGGTGCTCTCGTCCGCCACGACGCTGAAGGACATCACCCAGGTGGTGCAGGAGAGCAGCCAGGCGGCGCGGCAGATCGTCGCCTCGGTGACGCAGCAGAACGCGGGCATCACGCAGATGACCGAAGTGGTGACGCAGCTGTCGGAGATGATGAGCGACGTGGTGATGGCCACGAGCAACGCCGAGCAGGCGGTGGGGCAGATCAACACCTCCCTGGGCAAGCTCCAGGAGCTGTCCACCACCTTCCGCGTCTAGCCGTCCAAGACAGCGTCAAGCAGGGCCCACGGGCCGCTCCGGAAACACCGGGGCGGCCTGTTGTGCGTCAGACGCCCTTGAGGATGATCCGCTTGTCGCCGAAGACGGCGGAGACTTCGATTTCTCCGCCCATGGCCTCCACGGCGCGCCGGAGTGTGGAGAGCCGGTGATCGTCCCGGGCTTCGGTCTGGGAGAGCTGACCCTGGGAGATGCCCATCCGTTCAGCGAGCTGCGTCTGCGTCATCCCCGCGAACTCGCGCACCTCCCGCAGACTCATCTCCAGGAGTTCCTTCCGGACGCGCTCATCCTGTTCCTTGAGTTGCGCTGGCGTGAACTTCTCCCGGCGCATCCCCTTCCAGCTGTGGAGCTTCATGACTCCGTCTCCTCGCGCTCGTTCTTCGAATCGTCATGAAGTCCGGCGGCCCTCTCCCAGAGGTAGCGCAGCCAGATCTTCTCCGCCTGGGGGATCATTCTCTCGTAGAAGCGCTTGTCTCCGGTCTTGTCGCCCCCCAGGAGCAGGACCCCGTTGCGCGCAGGATCGAAGGCGTAGAAGACCCGGAGGGGATGCCCTCCGGACTGGATGCGGAGCTCCCGGAGCGGTTGGGAAGTGCCCTTGATCTGGCTGCTGTATGGGAACCCAAGTGTGACCCCCTTCGCGGCCAGAAGCTCCACCCCGTGGTCCACGGACCGCGCCGTCTCTTCGTCGAGAGCAAGGAACCAGTCCCGGAACTCATCGGTTCCGAAGACTTCAATCCCATGAGACGGAATATCATTCCTGGATGATATTCCGTCAAGATGATGGGGGGACGGCTTTGTGCGCTTGGAATGGGGCAGGGTCGCGTGCTCCCGTCGAGAGAAGACGGGAGACCCTAGGCCCTACCTCTGACGTCACTCGCCCTGCATCAGGCCCTTGCTGCGGTCGCTCGAGTAGATGAGGGGGGCTGCCAGGACGTCACGTCAGGCGTAACTTGTATGCTACGCCCCGGATTGAAGCCTGGAGTCCTGCCATGCCCCCCACGGGATTCGACCGTTACTTCGAGAAGAAGCTCAAGCGCCCGGCCTTCGCGGAGGCGTATGCGAAGGCGCGCGCCGAAGTGGATTCGGCGGACAGGCTGATTCGCGCCCTGGATGCGCGGCGCGAGGAGGCCGGACTGAGCAAGGCGGACCTGGCTCGGAAGGCAGAGACCCCGCCGGAGGTCGTGCGCCGCCTGTTTACGGCCCCTTCGGCGAACCCCACGCTGTCGACGGTCACGAAGTTGGCCGCCGCGCTGGGGTGCCGCCTTCAGCTGGTGCCGGCCCCCGCCCGCCGCAAGGCAGTGCGGCCACGGGCTCCCGCCCCCCGCGTCCGCCGCAAGTAGGGCGCCCTCAGCCAGCCCACACGCTCCGGGGGCGGCGGCGCTGGTACTCGTCCCGGAGCGCCCGGACCTTCGCGTAGTCATTCTCCGAGAGCACGGTGCGGAACGCCTTCGTCCTCCCGGTCAGGAGGACGAGGCTCGGGCCGCCCAGTCCCAGCGCTGCTCCGTCCCGCTCCAGGACGCAGAAGAGCCGGTAGTGACGGCGCCCCCTGCCATCCGCGCGGACTTCATGGAGCCCCGCCATGGCGCCATGCATGGCCTCCCACTTGCCCCCGCCACTGAAGGCAGGAGGTGGCGCGTCCGCCACGGCCTTCACGACGGCGAGCAGCTTCGCGCTGACCGCATCCGGACACGCGTCGAGGAAGTCGCGGGCCGGAACGGTGCGCACCGGGTCGTCCTCCGTATGGCGCTGGAAGAAGTGGATGCGCCAGGGCTGGACGTGCTTCGGATGGGGCAGGGTCGCGTGCTCCCGTCGAGAGAAGACGGGAGACGCTAGGCCCTACCTCTGACGTCACTCGCCCTGCATCAGGCCCGTGATGCTGCCGTCCGGATGGACCGTGACACGTCGGGCGGCGGGCTCACGCGGCAGGCCCGGCATGGTGAGCAACTCTCCAGTCAGCGCCACCAGGAAGCCTGCTCCCGCGGACAGGCGCACCTCGCGCACCGTCAACGTGAAGCCCCGGGGCCGGCCTGTCTTCGCCGGGTCGTCCGACAGGGACAGGTGCGTCTTCGCCATGCACACCGGCAGCCCCGCGCCTCCCAGTGCCCGCGCCGTCTCCAGGTCCTTGCGCGCCCCTGGCGTGAAGGCCACGTCGTCCGCGCCGTACACCGTGCGCGCGATGGCGCGAATCTTCTCCTCCGGCGTCTGCTCCAACTCGTAGAGGAAGCGCGGCTTCGGCGGCGCCGCGTCCGTCGCGTCCAGCATCGCCAGCACCGTGTCCGCCAGCTCCAGCGAACCCTCGCCGCCCTTGCCGAACCCGTCGCATACGGCAATGCCCACGCCCCTCGCCTTCGCGAACGCGCGCACTTCGTCCAGCTCGGCTTCCGTGTCCTGCGGGAACCGGTTCACGCACAACACCGCCGGCAGGCCGAACGCCGCCACCGACTCCAGGTGCTTCTCCAGGTGCCCGAAGCCCTTCAAGAGCGCCTCGCGGTCCGGCTCCGCCACCTGCGCGGCCGCCGCGCCGCCGTGGTGCTTCAGCGCCCGCAGCGTCACCACCAGCATCACGCCCCGGGGCCACACGCCCGCGCTCCGGCACTTGATGTCCAGGAACTTCTCCGCGCCCAGGTCGAAGCCGAAGCCCGCCTCCGTCACCACCTCGTCCGCGTACGCGAGCGCCAGCCGCGTGCCCACCACCGACGAACACCCGTGCGCGATGTTGCCGAACGGCCCCGCGTGCACGATGGCCGGCCCGCCCTCGCGCGTCTGGGCCAGGTTCGGCATCAGCCCGTCCTTCAGCAGCGCCACCATGGACGCCGCCGCGTTCACGTCGTTCGCGCGCACCGGTGAGCCGTCCGGCGCCTGCCCCACCACGATGCGCCCCAGCCTCGCCTCCAGGTCCTTCAGGTTCTCCGCCAGCGCCAGGATGGCCATCACCTCGCTGGCGGCCGTGATGTCGAAGGACGTCTCGCGCGGCACGCCGTGCGCCTTGCCGCCCAGCCCCACGATGACGTTGCGCAGGAACCGGTCGTTCATGTCCATCGCGCGGCGCCAGCGCACCCGCGTGCCCTCCATCACCACCGGGTGGCCGTAGTACACGGCGTTGTCCACCAGCGCGGACAGCAGGTTGTGCGCGCTGGTGATGGCGTGCAGGTCGCCGGTGAAGTGCAGGTTGATGTCCGCCGCCGGCTCCAGGCTCGCCTGCCCACCGCCGGTGCCGCCGCCCTTCACGCCGAAGACAGGCCCCAGGGACGGCTCGCGCAGCGCCGCCACCGCCTTGCGGCCCCGCTTGCGCAGGCCCATGGCCAGCGCCACCGACATGGTCGTCTTGCCCTCGCCCGGGGGCGTGGGATTGATGGCCGACACCAGCACCATTCGGCCCTGGCGCGAGCCGCGGCCCAGGGCGTCCAGCGACACCTTGGCGCGGTCTCGGCCCCAGGGGAGGACGTCTTCCGGCGCGAGACCCAGCTCGGCGCCGACTTCAGTGATGGGACGGAGCGTCATGGCGGGGGACTCTCCGCGTCCCGCCGGAGGAGGTCAACGCTCGCGACACGGGGGCAGGCAGGCGCGCCTCGCAGGACGGTTCCCCGGGAGGCAGGCGGGGTGGGAGGATGCAGGAGCAGGGCGGAGCCCGGGGGCGCGATGGAATACGCGGCCGGGAGTTCCGTCAGGGAGAGCATCATGAACCGCATTCTCGGCATCGCATCGGTGGGGATGGCTTCGCTGGCACTCGGAGTGGCCCTGTGGGGGCCCGGGAAGTCGGAGGCCCCTGTCGTCCAGGAGGCGCCCCGCGTGCAGGACTCGACGGCGGACGTCCGGGCGCTCCAGAACCGCGTGAAGGCGCTGGAGGAGACGGTGCAGTTGCTGTCCCGGCGGATGCTGGCCTTCGAGCAGGGCGGCGGCACGGCCTCGGCCGGCACGGGCGGTCCTCCGCCCGCGGGCCTGGAGGCGGAGGTCGCGAAGCTGCGCGAGCAGATGCGCGGCGTGATGGTGGGCGAGGCGCTGACCAACGACAGCGCGAAGCAGTCGCTGAAGGAGCTGATGCGCACGGTGCAGGACGAGCAGCGCACCGAGCAGCGCCAGCAGTGGCAGCAGCAGGTGGACCAGATGCGCGTGCAGGCGGAGACCGAGCGCTCCGACCGCATCAAGACCTTCATCAGCAACGCGCGGCTCAACTACAGCCAGGAGCAGGCGCTGACGAAGGCAATGCAGGCCGAGGACACGAAGCGCCAGGAGCTGGCGTCGGCGATGTCGGGAGGCCGGCCGGGCCGTGACATGCGTCAGCAGATGCGCGACCTGCGCACGCAGACCGACGCGGAGATGCAGAAGGTGCTCAGCGCGGAGCAGATGACGCAGTACCAGCAGATGCGCCGCGACGACATGAATCCGCGCGGCGCTGGCGGCCCCCGGGGCGGTCCCATCGGCGGTGGCTGGGAGGGGAACGGCGCCGGCGGGCGGTAGTCGCTCAGGCCCGCAGGACGTCTTCCAGGTCGAAGGCGTCCGCCAGGGCCACCGACGGGGTGCACAGCAGCACGGGGACCCGAGCGGACGCCGCGCGAGCGGCCTGGACCCGGTCCCAGACGGCATTCGCGGGCAGGTCCACGTCCCGTTCCTCCAGGAAGAGGAACGGGACGTCCGCGTCAAAGGACTCCGCGGGCTGGACACGGAAGCCGCGCAGGAAGCCGTTCATCGTCCGCGACGCCCGGTCGGCAATCTCTCCCAGCCACGCCGCTTCCCCTTCACCCAGGGAAGTTGTGGGCCCGGGAGGAAACGTGGAGAGCACGGCCTCGTCGCGAGGCGAGCCAGGCTCCACGAAGGGGATCGATATCCCCGCGAGCAGGGACAGTTCCTCCTGGACGACGTGCCACCGGCCATCCGGGAAGCGCCGCAGCGTCACGGTGTAGTCGTCGTCATCCATGCCCAGCACCAGCGTCACGGGGCCGTCCACCGCGTCCAGCACCTGCGTCTGTTGAAGCCGGCCGTGAGCCAGTTCGCGCAGTAGCGTGAAGAAGGCCACCAGGCCGCGCGTGGCCGAGCCCTCCGGATCCACAATCACGGTCAGCCGCCGGGGGCGCGGCACGACGTCGCGAAGCGAGCGCAGTCCCTCGGCCTGGATGCGCGTGAGCCGGTTGGACATGACCGCGAGCCTACGCCAGACACCGGAAACACGAACGCCGCGAAGCTCCCGAAGGAACCTCGCGGCGCGAGTGATGCCTGGAACCGAGCGGCGCCTACTTCCCGCCGAAGATGCCCTTGAGGCGCTTCTTCGCCTCTTCCTCGGCGCGCTGCCTGGCCTTCTCCTGCTCGATGCGGGCCTGCTCCTCCAGCTTCTTCTTCTCCTCGTTGGCGCGCGCCTCCAGCTCCTGACGCTTCGCCTCCGCTTCGGCCTTCGCCTTGTCCTGGCCTCCCGTGAGGATGTCCTCCACGGCCTTGCCCTTCTCACCCAGCAGGCCGCCCAGCGCGGCCCCTCCGGCCAGCTTCAGGATGGTCGTCGCCGCCGGCTTCACGTCGATGCCCGTCACCTCCGGGCTCCACGCCTTGCCTGAAATCTTCAGCCCCACCGGGATGGCTTCCGTCGGCGTCACCTTGCCCACCGTCAGCGTCTTGATGGTCGCGGGCGTCAGCGACACGCCGCCCGTCAGGTCCAGCGTGCCGTCCAGCCCGATGCCGCCGTCGAAGCTCATCGCCGCCTCCGGCCGCGTCCAGGTGATGGGCTTGCTCAGCTGCGCCACGCCGTTCTTGATGGTCACGCTGAAGGGCAGGTCCCCGCCCAGCGACGTCACGTCGCCGCTCTTGAGCGCCTTCGCGAAGGGCAGCGCCTTGGCCAGCGGCCCCGTGACGGACGACACCAGGTCCTTGCCCAGGAACGTGCCCTCCAGCAGGTTGCCGTTGATGCCGCCCAGCAGCGTCTGCTGCAGCTTGTCCGGCGTGTAGCCCACGCCCTGCACGTCCACGTTGCCGTTGAACTTGCCCGTCAGCACCTGCTTCGGCGTGCGCGCCGCCAGCGCCTGCGCGACCTCCAGGCCCTGCACCTGCACCTTCGCGGTGAAGGGCCGGGCCTCCGGCGCGGGCCCCAGGCGGATGGTCGTCCCGTCCGCCACCACCTTGCCGCCGTAGATGCCCGTCGAGAACTTCTCCACGGTGATGAGGTCGTCCACCATCTTCACCACGCCCGTCACGTTGGACAGGTCCATCGCCGTGTAGCGCAGCGACGCGATGGCGAACTGGATGTCACCCCGGTAGCCGTTGAAGCGACTGGCCTCTCCCGGCGGCGGCTCCGGCGGAGGCTTTCCGCCCGTGCGCGCCAGCACCTGCTCCTCGCTCATCAACAACTTCTCCGCATCCAGCCGCGCGGCCTTCACGTCCGCCTTGAACGTCGTCGTCGCCTTCTTGCCCGTGCCCGCGAGCGCCACCGTGGCGGTGCCCGTCACCGTGTCCTCCAGCGCGCCCAGGCTCATGCTGGTGACGTTCACCGTCATCCCGCTGCCCGTCTTCGCCGGCGCGTACGTGCCCGCCGCCGCGACCTCCAGCCGCTGCCCCGGCGCCTTGTTCACCAGCAGGCCCGGCCGCATGTCCACGCCGTTGAGGTCCGCCTTCGCGTCGAAGCGCAGCGCGCCGCCGCTCGCCGCCGCGCCCGTCACCTTCGCGTTCAGCTTCATCGCGCCGCCGGCGTCCTTCGTCAGCTGATCCGGCACCCGCAGCCGCACCGGCGTCAGGTCCACCGCGATGTTGATGGCCTGCGCCTCCTGCGTGCCGCTGCCGCGCACGTCCAGGCCAATGGGGCCGGCGATCATGCCGTTGAGCTGCTTGCGCAGCGGCGGGTAGTACTCGGCGAGCACGGCCGGGTCCAGGTTGCGGCCCACCAGCTCAAGGCCCTCCACCGCGGGCTTGTCCGTGAGCAGCCCCTTCACCTTGCCCTTGCCCGTGATGGCCGCGGGGCCCAGGTTCAGGTTCAGCTTGTCCAGCGCCAGGTCACCGGTGGCCATGTCGCCCGTCACGTCCGTGTCGAGCACCACGTCCAGCGCCTTGCCGCCCTCCGAGCCCGCGAACTTCAAGCCCAGCGCCTTGATGACGCCCACCAGCTTCGTGGGGCCCTTGCCGCCGGGCACCGCGCCGCCCAGGTCCGCCTTCCAGTCCGCGTCCAGCGTGCCCGCCTGCAGCCCCACGTCCGGGGGCAGGAACGGCCCCAGCGGCGACAGGTCGATGTGCTCCGCCTTCAGCGTCACCTGCTCTGGCGTGGGGATGAGCGTCGCCGGCAGCGGGGCCGCGGCGAGCGTCATCTTCAAGTTCTGCTTGTCCGCGAGCACCGCGGCCGCCAGGTCCACCTTCAGCGGCTGGCCCACGCGCAGGTCCTTCACCTCGATGTCCAGGTCCTTCACCGCCAGCTCGCGCGCCTGCGCGCCGCCCGCGCGGTCCACGAAGCGGATGGTGCCGTCGGTGAGCGCCGCGCGCTCCACGTGCACGCCCGACAGGTCCGTGGGCTGCGTCTCCTCCTCGGGCGTCTCCTCCTTCGGCTGCTGCGCGGCCAGCTTCTCCTGGAGGCGCTGCACGTTGGTGGTGCCGTCCGCCAGGCGGAGGACGTTCACGGTGAGCCCGGACACCTCCGCGTCCTGCACGCGGATGTCCTTGCCCTTCGAGGTGAGCAGCGGCATCGCCGCCACGCTCACCGTCACGTCCTTCACCTCCGCGAGCGGCAGGTCCTCGCCCTCGGCGGCGCCCACGCTGACGTTCTGGATGTGAGCGCCCACGTAGGGAAAGAGTTTCGTGGAGACGTCGCCAATCTCGATGGGGCGCCCCAGCTTCTGCGAGTACGTCGCGGCCTGGTCGCGCGCCGTCTTCAGCAGGATGGCGTCCAGGCGCCACAGCACCACCGCCACGATGGCGATCAGGAGGACGAGGATGCCTCCCAGCACATACGGCCAACGCTTCTTCTTCACAGCCGCCACGGTTCCTCCTCCGTCGGGAGAGCGGTCGAACGCTTAGCGCAGCGCCAAGAGCGCCGCACCTCCCATGCACGAAAGGAGGTTGCCAGCGTGACGATCAACAGCCGGGGGAAAGTCATACTCCTGTCGACCCTTGCATCTAGGCACGACGGCCCCCCCAGGAAGGGGGCCTCATGCTTTGAGGACGCAAGAGTTCGGAGCTTTCAAGGAATCATGGGGTAGGTCGGGCGGCGCCTAAAGGTCGATGACCTCCGGCTCCATCCCGGACGCGGGCGGCGTGTCGCCCTGGCCCTCCAGCAGGAAGCCCCAGGGCGCGTACACGTTCCCGCCGGTGAACGCGTCCACGTAGAGCACCACCGGCGTGTCCAGCCCGTCGTACGTGACCTCGAAGATGGACAGCTGGCCCTTCCCCTGGCCCTGTCCATCCACCTGGGTGAACTCGCAGCAGTCGCCCATGCGGCGCCACGCCACCGGCTGGCCTTCCGGCCCGCGCAAGAGCTTGAAGTACGCCATCACGCCCTTGTCGCCCCAGCCCACCCGCACCGGGTTCTCCGGCCGGGTGCCGTAGGTCAGCGGATCCGGCCGCTTCGGCAGCAGGGGCGCGGTGCGGTGCATCACCTCCTGCATGGACGTGCCCGGGGAAGCGCACGCCGTCAGGAGCAACACCGCGGCGGGGATGCATCGGAACAGGGACATCGGGACCTCCAGCTCGGCCTGGGAAACGCCCCAAGCTGGCGTCCGCCCCGGTTGCCGCGCATCCCCATCCCCCGCACGGACCGTCCTCCGGGAAACGCACCCCCGAGCCCAGCGCACACGCGCAAGGTCCGGGGGGGAAGGACGGCCAGGCTGCGCTTCTTCAGCTCAGCGACTTCAGGTCCAGGCCCAGCTCGTGGCGGTAGCGCTCGAAGCATCGCGCGCCCGCCGTCAGCCGCAAGAGCGCCCCTTCCGCCAGGGGTCTCGCGCACGCGGGGTTCGCCTCCACCAGCGGACGCAGCACTTCCTTGTTCCAGGTCTCGGAGTGCTTCACATCCAGCGTGGAGTGCAGCGCGTAATAGCGCCGCACGCGCATGTCGAACCCCAGCCGCTTGAGGCCCTCGTTGACGCACGCGGTGCGGCCCGGCGCCGTCTCCTCCACGATGCCCAGCGCGCCCACCGCGTGGTACGTGTAGCGGCGGTTGAACGCGAACGCGCAGAGCAGGTTCGCCAGCGCGTGCGCTTCCCACACCGTGTCCTCGTCCGTGGGCTTCAACCCCAGCTTCCGCGCCATCTCCGCGAGCATCGGTCCGTGCATCGCGTCCTCGCGCCCGCGGCCCATCTCGTCCCAGTAGTTGCGCGCCAGCTCCAGCTTCGCCCGAGTGGGCAGCTGCAGCTGCGTCAGCGCCACCAGGTCGTCGAAGCCCGCCTCGCCCGCGACCTCCTGCGTGAGGAACCAGTCCATCTGTTCACGCGTCGCCTGCGTGGCGAGCCACGGGAACAGCGGATCATGCTGTCCGGGACCGGAATCCTTCAGGTCCTCGAACCACGCGATGAACCCGTCCGCGTCCTCCGGTGCCTCGGCGGCCCATGCCGCCACGCGCTGTCGCTCCGCCTCTACGTACTCACCTTCGAGCAACCGCAACTGCGTCTCCTCCTGCACGGCTGCCCGCCAGCCCTCGGTGGGAAACCCCGGTGCCAGTCGCGCGTGGTTGAAGCGCAAGAGGGTCCGGTGAAGCCGTTCGGACAGGCGTGCGTCCTCCGTCCCCGCTTCCCCAGCCACCTCGCCAAGCCCGCTCATGGTGCGCACCCTCTCTACACATACCGGAAGGCGGGAGTGCCTTCCGGTCACATGTATGGGGATGACCTTGCACACCGGCCACATCGCTCCCGCCACCTTCGCCGTCAGTCAGGTGCGTTGCGAGAAGGACCACGTCCGCTCCCGCGACTGCGCGTATCAGGTCGCATGGAACATCAATCCGCATATGAAGCCCGGCGCCGTCGCATTGCGGCGCGCGTGCACGCAGCACCGCGAGTTCCTGCGTGCCCTGCGTGAAGCAGGCGCGGGCTTCTTCGAACTGCCCTTCGTCCACGGCGCGTTCGACTCCGTGTTCGCCAAGGACAACGCGGTGCTCGTCTCCCAGGAAGGCGAGCTGCGGGCCCTCCTGGCCACCATGCGCCACGGTCAGCGCCGCGGTGAACAACTCGCGCGGGCCCGGTGGCTGTCCGCGCGCGGCTTCGACGTCATCGAGCCGCCGCGCGTGCACATCGAAGGGGGTGATGTGGCCATGCTGCCCGTGGGCCGGGGTGCCCTCCTGGGCTGGGGCATGCGCTCCACGCAGCGCGCCGCGGGCGTGCTGGAGGCGTTCCTCTCCGCGCCCGTCACGCCGCTGGAGCTGTGCGACCCGTACCTCTACCACCTGGACACCGCGCTCACCGTCCTGTCCGACGGCACCGCGCTGGTGTGTCCGGAGGCCTTCACGCCGGAGTCGCTGCGCATGCTGGAGCGCGCGGAGGGCATCCAGCAGGTGATTCCCATCGCGCGGGAGGACGCGCTCGCGTTCGGGCTCAATCTGGTGGAGGTGGGCAACACCGTCATCGTCGGCGCGCGCGTGCCTCGCGTGGAGGCGGTGCTGCGCGGCCTGGGGCGCCGGCCCGTCAGCGTGCGGTTGGATCAGTTCCACCTGGCCGGCGGCAGCGCGGCGTGCCTCGTGGCGCGCGTGCACACCCTGTCGCCCCTGTCCGCCCGGCGCTTTCGCGAGGAGCAGGAGCAGGACCTGGCCCAGCAGCTCTCCGCGTGACCTGCGCCAAAACGAAGACCTCCCCGGGCGACGAAGCGCGCGGGGAGGTCCGGGGTGAAGCGGGGAGGAAGCCTCAGGACTGTTCGCTGGTGACTTCCGGCGCGCTCAGCCCTTCGGCCTGCTGGAAGCGGCGCGGGTGACCGTCGCCACGGGTGCCGCCGGAGAGCTTGTCCACCCAGGGGTACTTCACAGCCTCTTCGGCCGTGTAGCCCAGGTTGAAGACGGTGGCGCTCTTGGGCTTGTCGGAGGCCTTCTCGTACAGCGTGCCGAACACGCGGTCCCAGAAGTAGTTCGTGATGCCGTAGTTGCCCTGCTCATTGTGGAAGTGGTGGGACATGTGCAGGCGCTTGATGTCCTTCAGCCACTTCTGCTGCGGGGCGTAGTTGAGGTGCTGGATGCAGTGGCAGAACTCGTAGAAGCACGTGGTCACCATGCCCCAGCCCAGCGCCGCCGCCGCGCCGGACCGGCCGCCGATGAGGTAGCCGATGGGCGTGAGCACCAGCGCGATGGTGGGCAGCGTGGTGTGCAGCGCGCCGAAGAGCACGCGCAGGTCGTGCGGGTCCTGGTGGTGGTCGAAGTGGATGCGCTTCCAGGTCACCGCCGTCGCCGCGGACTTGTAGAGAAAGCGGCCGTGCAGGATGTACCGGTGGATGAGGTACCAGCCGAACGGGTACGCCACCGTGGCCAGCAACACCGCCGCGCCCATGCGCACCGGCGCGTCGAACCACTTCACCGACAGCACGATGCAGGTGATGCCGATGAGGATGTAGGCGACGACGGCGTAGTAGGTGAAGAACGAGTAGACCAGGTCGCGCAGCGACATCCGGTCCAGGTTGTGCTTCCGGTTCAGGAAAGAGACCGCCACGGGGATTCCCTCACTATCCGCTCCGCCGCGAGTCCCGGGTTGCCGGGTGCGCGTGGCGCGAAGGCTTGCTCGCATCCCGGCCCTTGGGAGTGATGCGGTGGTTCCTGAGCTATCAGTCAAGAGACCCCTTGGCCCAGGAACGGTGAGGGCTCTCTTAGCGCCTTCCTGGAGGCGTTGAGAAGTTCCACTGTTGCCGCGCCCGCACAATGTCTGGCTGCCCGCCCCTCATCCGACCCGGAGGCGGACTTCCGTGCGGGAAGTCCACACCCCACCTTTCCGCCCACAGGCGCGAGCGATCGCGCGAGGGGGCAGACAGATGGCGCGCAAGGCACAGGGACAACAGGGCAGTGGGACCCAGGCGGGGGAACGCCCCGCGCGGCGGAAGACGGCCACCCGGAAGACGGCGGGCGTCGCTCCCAGCGCGGGCCGCCTGGAGCTGCGCCGGGACGTCGCGGAGTACCGGGCCGCCGCGGAGGCTCAGGCCGAAATCGTGCGCGAGCGCATCAACGCCGCGCTGGAGGTCAGCCGCCGCACGCGCGAGGAGATTGAGGAGCGCATCGCCAGCGAGCTGCACGCGCCCCGCGTCGCCGCGAAGAAGGCCGCCGCACCGGCTCGCAAGCGCACCCGCGCCTCCACGCGCGCGTCGGCGAAGTAGGGCGCGGCCCCACAGGCCCCCAAGGCCCGGTCTTCAGGAGCGGAGCGCCGGAGCCCGCGCGGGCTGCGCCGCTCCCTCCGGGCCGGAGGACTCCAGGTCCAGCGCGGAGAGCTTCTCCGCCAGCGCCTGGACCCGGTCGCCGCCGCCGTCCAGGGGGGACGCGGCGCGCGCACCGATGAAGCACACGCGGGCCCGCTCCAGCAGGGCCACCTGTGCGTGCAGCTGCGCGAAGAGGCGCTCCTGTCTGCGCGACAGCGCGTCCAGGTGGTTGAGCTCCTCACCCAGCGACGCGGCGGCGCGCTCCAACTGGCGCCGGGCCACGCCGTCCTGCGCGTCCTGGGCGCGCTTCTTCAACTCCTGCACCTGCGAGTCCACGCTCCCCTGGGACGCGGAGGACAGCTGCGTCTCCAATTCGGTGTGGGACTCGGCCAGGGTGAAGACGTCCCGGGCCAGCTTTCCGAGCACGGCCTGGAGCTTCTCCAGCCCCGGGCCCCGGGCCAGCTTGTGCGCCTCGTCCTGGCACTGACGGTAGAGCGTGAGCGCCCGGGCCACCAGGCCGCGCACCTCACCGGAGAGCGTGGCCTCCAGGCGCATGCCCCGGGTGGCCACCGCGTCCAGGTCCATGGCCAGGTTCGCCGGCAGCGTGCCGATGCTCCAGAACAGCGCCACCACGGCGTAGTCCACCATCAGTGGGAAGTAGCCCCACGCCGGGAGGAAGCGCGCGTCGAGCACCTGGTGCACGTACAGGCCCAGCGCGGTGGTGACGGCCGCGGCCCCCGCGCACAGCGCGACCTGGAGCGGCGTGCCCAGGCTGTCGCGCCCGTTGCCCCGCCACGCCAGCAGCCCCGCGGCGATGGCTCCCGCCACCGCGTGTGTCCAGGGAGACCCGAGCCCCAGCACAAAAGGCAGGGCGGGCAGCAGCACCATCCCCGCGCGCACCAGGAGGTTCTCCGCCGCCTTCGGCTTCACCGCGGTGATGGCCGCCGCCATCAGCGCGAAGTAGCCCGGCTCCACCGGCACGCGCAGCACCTGCCGCGCCACGCCGGCCACCAGCGCCATGGCCCCGGCGCCCACGAGCGCGTAGAGGCAGCGCGACTCGAAGTCCTCCCGCCGGATGAGTTGGATGGAGAGGGACATGGCGCACCGGGCTCCGTACGACGGGGGGACTAGTAGCTGTTGCTCTGCCCGAAGTTCTTCATCGTCTTCTTCTTGAGGTCGAGCGCCTCGCGGCGGACGTCGGAGTCACTCTGGGCACTGCCATAGGCTGCCTGGGTCTTGTCCACGTCCGCAAGCTCTCCTGCGAGCGCGGACGCCGAAGCGCCGAACAGTTTACGCGCGTTGGTCAGGAAGCTGAGCGCGCTCTCCCGGTTGCCGCTCTGCATCTGCTCCGCGGCCGCCTGGAGCTGCTGGGTACCCAACGCACGGATGGCATGGACGCGCACATCGCGGTCCAGGTTCGCGTGCACCACCTGGACGTCGTTCGTCACCTTCGCGCCCAGGGCCACCGTCACCTGCGACGGCAGGTCCGCCGCCACGTCCACGTACGACACGGAGGCGTCCAGCACGTTCATGTCCGCCGCGTTCGTGGGCGCGTCCAGCGTCAGCTTCACCACCACGCGCGCGGACTGGCCGCCCGTCAAATCGTAGAGGGGGATGCGCACGACGTTGCCGTCGCGGGTGGACGGCAGGCCCATCACCTCCACGCCGCTCACGCCGGGCGGCAGGGTCAGCGTCATGCTCACGTTGCGCGCGACGGTGCTGGCGGCCTGCTCCAGCTCACGGGTGAAGATGGCGGCCAGCTCCGAGGAGTCGCTGACGAAGCCGGAGAAGCCGCCGCCGCGCTCGGCCATGCCGCGCATCAGCGTGTCGTTGAAGCCGCTGCCCACGCCCAGCGCGCTCACGGTGATGCCCGTATCGCGCAGCTTGCCCACCTCGGAGAAGAGGCCCGCGTTGGACGTCACGCCCTCGGTGGGCTCGCCGTCGCTCAGCAGGATGGTGCGCGTCACCCGGTACTGCCTGGCGTACGCACGCACCGCTTCCGCGCCCGCCACCAGTCCGCCGCTCATGTGCGTGCCGCCATTCACCTGGATGGCGTCGATGGTGCTCAACAGCTCGCGGCGCGTGGTGTTGTTGATCTCCACGCTGGGCACCACCTTCACGTCGGAGCCGTAGTGCACCAGCGCCAACCGGTCCCCGTCGCGCAGCTGCCGCACCAGCTCCTGCGCGGCGCGCTTCGCGTCCGTCAGCTTGGCGCCATCCATGGAGCCGGAGCGGTCCACCACCAGCGACAGGTTCACCGGCACGCGCTGGACCTTCTCCGGCATGCGCGCCGACAGCTCGAACACGGCGAAGGCCTCACCCGGGCCCGTCTTCACGTACGCGCCGGACAGCTTGCCCGTGAGCTCCACCGGACCGGCCTTGCCGGACGCGGGCTGGCCCAGGACGACGGGCAGCACGCCCTGGATGGGCGCCTCATCCGGCTGAATCACGGTGTGGGTCTGGTCCACGGGGCTGGTGGCCACGGTCGGGGAGCGGAGCGGGGTCCGGCGCAGGTGTCCGTTGGGGAGCCGCTCTTCGACGACCGGCGGGTGCGAGGAGGTCTTCGCGAAGAACGAGCGCGCGTCGAGCGCGAGCGCGCCCACGAACAGCAGGCCAGCGAGAGTCAGCAACAGTTTGGTGCGGTTCATGCGCGGCGGACCTTCCCCCAAGGGGTGCGAGCGGACGAGCACACGCTCGCAGACCCGTCACGCGGGCGCATCGGTCAGTGGGAGGACCCTCCTCCCGATGACCGATGGGGCCCCGTGTCGGCGTTCCCCGGCGTCAGGCCGCGTCAGGCGGCCCGTGGCGCACCAGCTCCTCAACGGCGCCTCGCACGCGCGCCTCGTCGAAGGGCTTCTCCAGGAGCGGGTTGGGGATGTGCTCCAGGAAATCGCGCGCGCCCGCGGTGAAGGCGCCGCCGGACACGAAGACGAAGCGGCGCTCCAGGCCCGGGTGGTCGCGCCGCACGGCTTCGTACACGTCGCGGCCGGCGAGGTCCGGCATCATCACGTCGCACAGCACCGCGTCGAAGCCCGGCGCCTGCGACATGCGCTCCAGCGCCTGGCGGCCGCTCGTGGCCACCTCCACGTCATGGCCGCGCAACAGCCGCTGCAGCACGCGGCCCACCGCGGGCTCGTCGTCCACCACCAGCACGCGGCCTCGCGGCACCACGGGCGCGGCGGGCAGCGGGGCTTCCGGCGGACGGACGACCGGTTCGGGCCGGGGCGCGGGCAGCACCACGCGGAACGTGCTGCCCTTGCCCACGGTGGAGTCCACCTGGATGTCGCCGCCCAGTCCCGTGATGATGCCGTGGCAGATGGACAGCCCCAGGCCGGTGCCCACGCCCACGGGCTTGGTGGTGAAGAACGGGTCGAAGATGCGCCCCATCACCTCCGGCGGGATGCCGATGCCCGTGTCGCGCACCTCCACCACCACCTGCCCGCCGGACACGCGCGTGGCGAGCACCACCTCGTGTTCATGCGCGGAGCCCTCCGGAATCGCCTGCGCCGCGTTCACCACCAGGTTGAGGAACACCTGGCAGAGGCGGCCCTCGTTGCCCATCACCTCCGGCACGGTGCCGTACTCCCGGCGCAGCCGCGCGCGGTGCCGGATTTCATTGGCGGCCATCATCACCACCGAGTCCAGCACCGCGTGCACGTCCACCGGAGTCATGCGCTCTTCATCCGGCCGCGAGAACGTCTTCAGCTGGCGGACAATCTGGCGCACGCGCTCGGCGCCCTCGCACGCCTCGCCCAGCACCTCCTGCCACTCCGCCACGTCCGGCGGGCGCACGCCGCGCACGCCGGGTCCGGGGGACAGGTGATGGCGGAACTCGTCCGACAGGAAGCCCAGGTTGGAGACCACGAAGGCCAGCGGGTTGTTGATTTCGTGCGCGATGCCCGCCGCGAGCGTGCCCACCGACGCCAGCCGGTCCGCCAGCGTCAGCCGCGCCTTCAACTGGCGCTGCTCCGTCACGTCGCGCGCGATGGACACCACCGCGGGCTGACCGTCGAAGCGCAGGGGTAGCGAGGCCAGCTCCACCACGCGCGTGCGCCCGTCGCGCAGCACCAGGCGCCGCTCGCTGGTGAGCGGCGTGCTGTCCACGGACGCCACGCCGGTGCCCGGCACGTCCGCCAGGAACTCCGACAGCCGGCGGCCCACCAGCTCCTCCGCGCGCGCGAAGCCCAGCGTGGTGACGAGCACCGCGTTGGCGTAGACGATGTGGCCGTCGCGCTCGATGGCCGCCGGGTCGGGGAAGCCCTCCATCAGCGCGCGCAGGCTGGCCTCGGAGCGCTTCAGCGCCTCCTCCACCTCCCGCCGCTCCGTGATGTCGCGCGCCAGGCCCTCCACCGCCACCACGCGGCCCGCGGTGTCCGTCACCGGCGCCACCACGTGCTCCAGCCACAGGAGGCTGCCGTCAGGGCGCAGGAAGCGCAGCTCCACCGTCCCGCCGTCCAGGGACTGGGGCGACTCCAGCACGCGCTCCAGCGCGGCCCGGTCATCCGGGTGCACCTGCCGGTACCACAGCTCCGGATCCGTGTAGTGCGCCTCCGGCCCCAGGCCCAGCTTGGCGTGCGCCACGCGGCTGACGTACGCGAAGCCGCGCGGCGCTTCCCTCCGGTACAGGTACAGCACGTCGGACGCGTTCTCCGCGAGTTGGCGGAAGCGGTGCTCGTGCTCGCGCAGCGCCCGTTCGGACGCGCGGCGCTCCAGCGACACGGAGATGGCGCCGCTGGCCGCGGACAGCAGGTCCACCTCCAGGCGGTCCCACTCGCGCGCCTCGAAGCAGTTGTCGAAGCCCACGAAGCCCACCAACCGGCCCTGCACGCGCAGGGGCAGCACCAGCAGCGTGAGGATGCCCTGCGGCTCCAGGAGGTCCCGCTCGACGGAGGGGAAGGTGGCCACGCGGCCGGTGACGACCTCGCCGCGCTCCAGCACGGTCGCCCAGCGCCCCAGGATGGGCCGCATGGGCAGGTCCTGGAGCATCGGGTTGTCGATCTCCGCCGTGACACCGGGCGCGCACCACTCGGCGCGCTGACTGCACATGAGGGTGCCCTGCGCGTTGGTGTACGTCTCGAAGACGTAGACGCGGCTGGCGCCGGAGGCCTGTCCCAGCGGAGCGAGCGCCGGGCTGTACAGGTCGCCGCCCTCCGGCACCGACAGCAGGCGCTGCTGCATGTCCACCAGGGCGGTGAGGTAGCGCTCGCGCCGGGCGAGCGCGTCGCTCGTGCGCTTGCGCTCGGTGATGTCGTTGAGCGTGCCCGCCATGCCCAGCAGCGTGCCGTCCTCGTCGACCGTCACCCGCGCGAAGACGTCCACCCAGCGGAAGCCGCCGTCGCGCGTGAGGTAGCGCACCTCGTGCTGGACGAACTCGCGCTCGCGCGTGAGCAGGGTCTTGCACACCTCCAGCGTGCGCTCCCGGTCGTCCGGGTGCACGAAGTCCAGCGCGGAGCGGCCCAGGCTCTCCTCCACGGGAAAGCCTGTCACCTCGGTCCACGCGGGATTGAGGAAGACCCACGTGCGCGCCGTGTCCGTCTGGAACACGACCTCCTGGAGCGTGTCGATGACCTGACGGAAGCGGCGCTCGGTGGGGGTGGTGCCGTCAGGCCGGGTGAACGGCATCTGCATGCGGAGGACTCACGGTGGAAGAACTTGGCCGTGCGGGCGGAACATCCGCGACGCGCACGTAGACAGTCGAACGATTGAGGATCGCCGTCATGCAGGCAAGGGGGCCCGCGGGAAGAGCGTGAGGATGGGAAGCATTCCCTGTCCTTGAGGATGGAGTGGGCTGCGGGTCCTGTCTTCCTTTCTTCCCGGGAGGCGGAGATGACACCATGATGCGTGCGGAAAGCCTTGGCATGTCCGGCATCACCACTCCAGCCTCGGAGGCCCGCGTGACGGATGGGGATGGCTTGCCCCTGTCAACGCGCGTCATGGACGCCGAAGGCGTTGTGCTCGTTGAATGCACGGGCCGTGTGACTGTTTTCAACTCACAAGCCGCGGCGCACTTCGGCATTCCGGTCCCCCTCCACATCGAGCACGCCCGCCTGCCTGGGTGTGAATGGGTGCGGGACGACGGCACACCGCTGCCGCCGGGCGACTCACCGCTGGCGCGAGCGCTGGCGGGCGAGCCGGTGGACGCGTCCTTGTGGCACGTGCTCCGTCCGGATGGGACGCGCGCCGTGCTGCGCTGCAACGCGGTGCCGGTGCGGGGCGGGGACGGGCAGGTGGCCGCGGCGCTCCTGCGCACGCATGCCGTGGAGGCGGTGCCCGAGTCCCTGTTGGATGTGTCGCGCCTGCTGGCGGAGGCCGGGGCGCTCCTGGGTACGTCGGTGGCCGCGGAGGCGCAGCTGGAGCCGCTGCTCAAGCTGCTGGTGCCCGCGCTGGGAGAGGGGGCCCTGCTCGTCCTCCGGACGCCGGGCGCCGTGGGCGATGAAGTCCTGCGCGTGGCGGCGTCACTGCACGCGGACTCAGGAAGGCACGCGCTGTTGCGAGACCTGCTCACGCGCTATCCGCCGGACCCTTCCGTGCCGGGCGGGCTGCCCCAGGTGTTCACGTCCGGGGCGGTGGGGCGTCTGCCCATCCTGTCCGAGGAGCACGTGGTGGCCATCGCGCGGGACGCGGAGCACGCGCGGCTCCTGCGCGAGGTGGGGCCGCACGGCTGCCTGAGCGTGCCGCTGGGCGCGCGCGGCAACGTGCTGGGCGCGTTGATGGTGCTGCGCTCCAACGTGCTGCGGTCCTTTGGCGCGGAGGAGGAGCACTTCCTCACGGAGCTGGCCCACCGCACCGCGCTCCATCTGGAGAACGCGCGGCTGTACCGCGAGGCGCGCGAAGCGGTGCGCCAGCGCGACGAGTTCCTGGGCATCGCGAGCCACGAGCTGAAGACGCCGCTCACGCCGCTGAGTCTCAAGGTGCAGCTGCTGCAGAAGCAGGTGGTGGTGCTGGCGCGCGAGGGCAAGGACGTGCCCACCGACCGCGTCGCGGACGCGCTGGACGTGGTGCAGCGCCAGGTGCGCCGGCTGTCGGGCCTGGTGGACAACCTGCTGGACGTGTCGCGCATCACCGCGGGCCGGCTGCGGCTGGAGCTGGAGGAAATGGACCTGGCGAGCGTGGCCGCCGAAATCCTCTACCGCTTCTCCGCCGCGGCGGCGCAGGCCGGCACGGAGCTGGGCCTGGAGGCGCCGGTGCCGGTGGTGGGCCGGTGGGACCGGCTGCGCCTGGAGCAGGTGGTGACGAACCTGGTGTCCAACGCGCTCAAGTACGGAGCGGGCCAGCCCGTCATCGTGAGCGTGGAGGCGCAAGGCACGCTGGCGCGGCTCGCCGTGAAGGACCACGGCATCGGCATCGCGCCGGACGACCTGGCGCGCATCTTCGAGCGCTTCGAGCGCGCGGTGAGCGACCGGCACTACGGCGGTCTGGGCCTGGGGCTCTACATCACGCGCCAGATTGTCGAAGCGTTCGGCGGCAAGGTGAGCGCCGTGAGCACGCCGGGGGAGGGCGCCACGTTCCTCCTGGAGCTGCCCCGGGGCGACATCCCGGAGGAGTGGCTCGTCGCGCACGCGGCGCCGGGGCCCACCCAAGGCGGGTAGGCGCCGGGTAGGCCCGCGTCACTTTCAGCTCAGGCGACCTCCAGCACCGTCCACTCGCGCACCTCGCCCGCGAGCGTCACCTCCACGGTGTCGCCGGCCTTCTTTCCCAGCAGGGCGCGGCCCACGGGGGAGCTGGGGGTGATGACGGAGAGGAAGCCGTCGCCGCCGGGGCCGGTGAGCTCGGTGCCCGCGCCAGCGGGGAGCACGAAGAAGGTGCGCTCGGCGAAGCCGTCCTCGTCCTCGGTGCTGCAGTCCACCAGGGCGCCCAGGCCCACGGGCCCCTGGCGCGAGAAGCGGGGCAGCTCCTTCTGGCCGAAGGCGGTGAGGGCCTGGAGCTCTTCTTGGAGGCGGCGGGCGCGCTGGGCTTGGCCGGTGGCGAGGCTGCCGTACTCGATGGCGGCGCGGCCGTCCTCCTTCTTCTCGGACTCCGTGGCGAGGCTGCGGGCGGCCTCGCGGGCATCGGCCTCCGCGCGGTGGGCCAGCCGGTCGCTCTGTTGGAGTCGCTCGGACAGTTGCTGGAGCAGGGTGAGCTTGTCGAGTCGCATGGGTATCGATACAGGACTGTAGCGCCCGGTGCGGCGGCCTCCAGTTTTCAGCCCGACGGGGCCCCGGGCTTTGGTTGAATGGGGCGCATGACGCCTCAGGAACGCTCTCAGAAGGCCCACGAACTCGTCGCCCAGGGCGCGGTGCTGCTGGATGTGCGCACCCCGGAGGAGTTCCAGCAGGGACACCCGGACGCCGCCCGCAACATCCCCGTGCAGGTGCTGGCCCAGCGCCTCTCCGAGGTCGGCCCGGTGGGCACGCCCGTGGTGGTGTACTGCGCGGCGGGAGGCCGCAGCGCGGTGGCCGCGGAGCTCCTGCGCAAGGGTGGCTTCCCGGACGTGTTCGACCTGGGCTCCGTGAAGAACTGGTAGGCCGAACGGGTAGGCCCAAGTCCCCGGCCCGCGTGACAGCGGGCCGGGTCTTCAGTCAGCGTGCGCGCTCAAAGCGCCATGCAGACCCGCACCGTCGGCTTTCTCCTCGTCGCCCTGTCCGGCGCCTCCTTTGGCGCGTTGGGCCTGTTCGCGCGCCTGGCCTACGCGGCGGGCACGGACATGCCCACGCTGCTCTTCCTGCGCTTCACGCTGGCGGGCCTGGTGCTCGCGGGCGTGATGGTCGCGAAGGGCGGAAGGTGGCCCCGGGGCCGCCTCCTGTGGGGCCTGGTGGCGCTGGGCGCGGTGGGCTACTTCACGGAAGGCAGCGTCTACTTCATCGCGCTCCAGCACGCGTCCGCCGGGCTGGTGGCGCTGCTGCTCTACCTCTTCCCCGCGCTGGTGGCCCTCATCCAGGTGGCCCTGGGACGCGAGCACCTGAGCCGCCGCCGCTGGTTGGCGGTGGGGCTGGCCCTGTGCGGGACGGCGCTCACGGTGGACCCCGGCCCGGACGCGAAGCCGTTGGGCATTGGGCTGGGCGTGCTGTCGGCGGTCATCTACGCGCTCTACGTCCTGTCCAGCGCGCGGATCGCGGGGCCGGCGGGGCCGCTCGCGGCGAGCACCGTCGTCCCGCTGTCGGCGGGGGCTGCCTTCGGGGCGCTGATGCTGGTGAAGGGCCCGTCCTTTCCCCAGACGCCGGGAGGCTGGGCCGCGGTGGCGGGACTGGCGCTGCTGTCCACGGTGGTGGCCATGCTGACGTTCTTCGCGGGCCTCAAGCGCATTGGCCCGGTGAACACGTCGCTCCTGTCCACGCTGGAGCCGGTGATGGCGGTGGTGCTGGGCGCCATCTTCCTGGGCGAGCGCCTGTCCGTGCGGCAGGGCCTGGGAGGCCTGCTCATCCTGGTGGCGGTGGTGGTGCTGGCCCGGAGCGACTCCAGCCGCCCGGCGGAACCCGGGACGGCCGGAGCCTGAGTCGCGCGAGCGGCTACAGGCACTCGAGGAACTGCTGCACGTCGTTCACGAAGCGCTGCGGGCGCTCGGCGTGCGGCGCGTGGCCGGTCTCCGGGTAGAGCAGGTACTTGGCGCCGCGGATGGCGCGGGCCAGGGCGCGCTGCTCCGCCACGGAGAAGAAGCCGTCGTGGTCCCCGCCGATGATCAGCGTGGGCACGCGGATGCGGTCCAGGCGCGAGGAGTGGTCCTCCGCGATGAGCCCATCCAGCGCGTCCTGCCACACGCGCGCGGGCAGCTTGGAGCTCTCCGAGACGAGCGTGTTCAGGTACGACGCCGGAATGGGCGCGTAGAAGGTGCTGGCCTGGAACTCATGGATGAAGGCGGGATCCACGGGGTCGGTCAGCGTGTCCACGATCTCCTTGAGGCCCAGGGCCACTTCATTGCCCGCCACGGTGGGCGCGGAGCCCACGAGCACCAGCCCCTTCACGCGGTTGGGGAAGTCCAGCGCCACCTGCTGCGCGATGAAGCTGCCCATGGAGTGGCCCACGAGCACGGCGCGCGACACGCGCTTCGCGTCCAGGAACGCCACCACGTCCTTCGCGAAGGCCTGCTGCGTGTAGCAACACGCCGGGCGGGACGAGTCGCCATGACCGCGCTGGTCCAGCGCGTAGATGTGGAGGTCGCGCGAGAAGCGCGGCAGGTCCAGGTCCCAGGTGTGATGCGAGTCCGTATAGCCGTGCAGCAGGACGACGACGGGCCCGTCCTGGCGGCCCTGCTCCACGTAGCGGAGCGTGACGCCGGTGGACAGCCGCACGGAACCCTCACGCGAATGGCGGCTGGAGTCCTCCAGGGCGGCCGGAGCACTCACGAGGTCGGGTGCGGAATCCGACGCGACATCGGGTCCACAGCCAGCGAACAGCAGCACTGCGAGGAGGGGGCGAAGGGCGCGCAACATGCGTCAGGGCCTCACGGGATGGGACGCGGCGGGTAGGTCCGCCGCGAGGATTCACGCCATCCTAAAGTGACCTCTGACATCCCTTGTGTGAATCCATCCTGGCAGGTCGGAAGTGACCTGCCAGGGAGGGTCGCAAGAGCCCCTTGTCCCGAGCTACGGACAGTCGCCCCGGAAGCCGTCGCAGTCCACGAAGCCGTTGACTCCGCCGCGATAGATGCAGGCGACCTCTCCATGACAGGCGAGCGTGCTGCCGTCACCGCAGACGATCTCCACATCGCAAGGGCCCGGTTCCCACCCCGTGGCCCAGGCCACCACGGGAACCAGCACGCCCAGGGCCACGACCACGCACGACACCCATGCCATCCACTTCATGGAGACACTCCTCGCCCACGGGGCGCTGGATAGGTTTCCATGAAAGTCTGGGCTGGCGGTTCCAGCCGCGTCAAACCCTGCTCAGGGCCGCCGTGCGAAGATGAACTCGCCCACACCGCCCAGGCGCTGCTCGCGCCGGAGGATGTGGAAGCCCGTGGTCTCCACCAGGCGGAAGGTGTCGCGGTTGAGGCGGCAGCCGCCGGTCAGCTTGCGCCACGCGGGCGTCAGCAGGTCCTGCGCGGTGGCCACGGCCAGATTCGGCGCCCGCACGTGCTCCAGCAGGCGCAGCTCGCCGCCCGGCTTGAGCACCCGCATCACCTCCGAGAGCGCCGTGCCCGGCGCGTCCACGCAGCAGAACACCAGGCTGGACACCACCGCGTCGAACGAGCCGTCCGTGAACGGCAGCGCCTGCGCATCCGCCTGGAGCAGCGCCACGCCGCTGCGTCGAGCCCGCGCGCGCACCAGCGCTCCCAGGTCCACGTCCACCGCCGTCACCGACGTCACGGAGTCCGGGTAGCCCGGCAGCGCCAGGCCCGTGCCCGCGCCCACCTCCAGCACCTTGCCGGACAGCCCTTCCACCAGCTGCCGCCGGGCGGCGTTCAAGCCCACCCAGCCCAGCGGCGCCATCAACGCGTCGTACGCCAGTGCCTTCACGCGGTACCCCCCCTGCTGCGAGACGATGCGAAACGTGGACGCGCTACCGCGCTGTCTCCACCCGGCCCTGCGGCGCGGACGGCTTCTGCGAGGATGCGCTCGGCGCCTGCTTGCGCAACAGGCCCCACAGTCCGTACACCACCAGCAGCAGGCTGCCGTACTGCGCCGGCGTCAGGCCGAAGTAGCGTGCGTCCACGTACGACAGGTCCGTGGCCCGCAGGAAGTCCAGGCTGAAGCGGGACGCCGCGTACAGGAGCGCCAGCAGCGGCAACAGCCGCCCCTTCATCTTCGGCATGTCGCGCAGCGCGTACAGCAGGCCGGTGATCGCGAAGAGCACGATGGCGTCGTAGAAGCCCAGGTCGTGCCGGTTGCCGTTGGGGAACTGCACCGCCAGGAAGAAGTCCGTCAGCTTGCCCGGGTGGTCGTGCACCGCGAAGCACCCCAGCCGCGCCACCGCCCAGCCCGGCGCCACGCCCAGCGCGAAGCTGTCCGCGTAGTCGTTGAAGCGCAGCTTCTTCACCCGGAAGAACACCACCGCCGCCAGGATGCCGCCCAACAGGCCGCCGAAGGACGACAGGCCATCCCAGAACCGGAAGATCTGGAACGGGCTCTTGGACATCTCCTCCGGGTGGTAGAAGAACAGGTGCACCCAGTGGCCGAAGAGCATGCCGGCCGCCACCCCCCACATCGCGAAGTCCGCCAGCGGGTTCGGGTCCAGCCCCTCGCGCTCCGCCTGCTTCGTCAGCAGCCGGGCAGCCAGGAGGATGCCCGCCGCCACGAAGACGTTGAAGGGGTTCAGTTCCAGGGGCCCCAGCTTGAACGAGGGGGCGTGCCAATAGGGAATCAAGGGGGCTCCAGAAAGGCCAGGGATCCGCGCGGACATACTCCGGGCGGATGGAAGCCGAACAATCGGCGCATCCCGGGCTTCCCTCCACCTCTTTTTCCACTCCCCGCCCGCCGGGCGCGCAAGCCCCACCCGGACGCC
>NZ_RAWR01000075.1:0-41919 GCF_003986945.1 Corallococcus sp. AB018
CGGTTGCCCGGATGGCGCATCAGTTCAAGCGTTGGATGATGAAGGAGCGTTAGACGCATGGCTTACAGCGAGAAGGTCATCGAGCACTACGAGAACCCCCGCAACGTGGGGACGCTCGACAAGAACGACCCGAACGTCGGCACCGGCCTCGTGGGCGCCCCCGCTTGCGGCGACGTGATGCGCCTCCAGCTGAAGATCAGCGACTCGGGCGTGATCGAGGATGCGCGGTTCAAGACCTTCGGCTGCGGCTCCGCCATCGCGTCCAGCTCGCTCGTCACCGAGTGGGTGAAGGGCAAGACGGTGGATCAGGCCATGACCATCTCCAACAAGGACGTGGCCCGGGAGCTGGCGCTGCCCCCGGTGAAGATCCACTGCTCCGTGCTGGCCGAGGACGCCATCAAGGCGGCCATCGAAGACTTCAAGAAGAAGCGCGCGTCGCGGCAGGCCTGATGCCCCTCGCGGTACCTCTTCCAGGATCGAGGACGACCCCATGAACGAGCAGGCCCAGACGACCCAGGCCCCTCAGACGCCTCCCAAGCCGGCCCCCAAGGGCATTGGCCTGGCGGACAGCGCGGTGGCGCGCCTCAAGCAGCTACTGGAAGAGCGCCAGACTCCGGACGCCGGCCTGCGCATCGCGGTGAAGGGCGGCGGGTGCTCCGGCCTCCAGTACTCCATGGAGTGGTCGGAGAAGTCCCGCGAGCGCGACAAGGTGTTCGAGCGCGACGGCGTGCGCGTCTTCGTGGACCCGAAGAGCTACCTGTACCTCATCGGCACGGAGCTGGTGTTCGAGCAGACGCTGATGGCGTCCGGCTTCAAGCTGAACAACCCCAACATCAAGGCCGCCTGCGGCTGCGGAGAGAGCTTCTCCGTCTAAAGCCTGAAGCGGCCTTCCCGCCCGCCCCGTCGGTCAGGGAGCGGGCAGCAGGGGTCCGGCCCGGTGCCGGGCCCCTTTTTCGTTTCCCCCGTGAGGATGTGCGCACCGTGAGGACCCACTTCGACGTGTTCGGGCTGCCCCGCTCCCACGCCGTGGACGTGCCGGCCCTGGAGAAGCAGTACCGGGAGCTGTCGCTCCAACTGCACCCGGACCGCGTCGGCCCCGGTGACGCGAAGGCGCGCCTGGCCGCCGTGGAGGGCACCACCGCCCTCAACGGGGCCTTCAAGACGCTGAAGGACCCGGTGCGCCGCGCCTTCTACCTGCTCAAGCTCCACGGCGTGGACCTGGACCGCGAGGACGCGGGCGCCCAGAAGGACATGCCCCTGGAGTTCCTGGAGGAGGTCATGGAGCTGCGCGAGGCCTTGGATGAAGCCATCGCGGCGAAGGACCTACCGAAGGCCCAGGCCATGGCGAAGGACGTGGCGGGCCGCAAGGCGGCGGCGCTCCAGGAGGCCGTGGCGGCGCTCGGCACGCTGGAAGGCGCGGGGGATTCTCCGGACGGGGTGAGAAAGGCATCGCACGCGCTGGGGCGGGTGCGCTACTTCACGCGCTTCCTCGAGCAGGTGGACGCGTTCGAGGAGGAGGTGCTCGCGTGAGCAACAACGGCTATCTGCAGATCCACGACCCGCTCAAGCCGAAGGGCCACGTGGTGGGCATCGACCTGGGGACCACCCACTCGCTGGTGGCGTCCGTGTCCCAGGGCAAGCCCCGGTGCGTTCCGGTGGATGACGGCGACTCGCTCCTGCTGCCCTCTGTCGTGCACTACGGGAGGGACGGCGGCGTGGTGGTGGGCGCCCGCGCGCGGAAGCTCGCGGCCGAGGCCCCCACGGACACCATCGTGTCGGTGAAGCGCTTCATGGGCCGCAGCCCGGACGACCCGGAGACGCGCAAGCTGGGCCACTACGACTTCGCGCCCGGCGCCAACGTGGTGCGCTTCAACGTGGCCGGTGGCCAGCCGGTGACGCCCATTGAAGTGTCGGGCGAGATTCTCCGCGCCCTGAAGCGCCGCGCGGAGGCGCACTTCTCCGGCAAGGTGGAGCAGGCCGTCATCACCGTGCCCGCCTACTTTGACGACGCCCAGCGCCAGGCCACCCGCGACGCGGGGAAGCTCGCGGGCCTGGAAGTGCTGCGCCTGCTCAACGAGCCCACCGCCGCCGCGCTGGCGTACGGCCTGGACAAGGGCAGCCAGGGGATGTTCGCCGTCTACGACTTGGGCGGCGGCACGTTCGACATCTCCATCCTCAAGCTGGAGGACGGCGTCTTCGAGGTGAAGTCCACCGGCGGTGACTCCGCGCTGGGCGGCGACGACTTCGACCGCGCCATCGCGCAGCACGTGCTCCAGAAGAGGGGCGTGGCGTCTCCCACTCCCGCGCAGGTGGCGGAGCTGATGGTCGCCGCTCGAAAGGCGAAGGAGGCGCTCACCGACGCGGCGGAGGTCACGCTCAGCGTGGAGGGCCACTCCCAGCCGCTGTCCCGCGCGGACTTCGAGGCGTGGATCCAACCGCTCGTGGCGAAGACGGGCACGGTGTGCCGGCGGGCCCTGAAGGACGCGGGCGTGGCGGCGGGCGAGCTGGACGGCGTCATCCTGGTGGGTGGCTCCACCCGAGTGCCCGCGGTGCGCCGCTTCGTGGCGGAGATGTTCGGCCGCGAGCCCCTGGGTGACATCGATCCGGATCAGGTCGTGGCGCTGGGCGCGGCGGTCCAGGCGAGCCTCCTCACCGACGGCGACCGTCAGGACGAGGTGCTGCTGCTGGACGTCATCCCCCTGTCGCTGGGCCTGGAGACGATGGGCGGCATCACGGAGAAGCTGATCCCCCGCAACTCCACCATTCCCACGGCGGCGGCGCAGGTGTTCACCACGTTCAAGGACGGCCAGACGGGCCTGGACGTGCACGTGGTGCAGGGCGAGCGCGAGCTGGTGCAGGACAACCGCAGCCTCGCGCGCTTCACGCTCTCCGGCATCCCCACCATGGCGGCCGGCATGGCCCGCGTGGAGGTGCGCTTCCAGGTGGACGCTGACGGTATCCTGTCCGTCACCGCCAAGGAGCAGAGCACCGGCGTGGCGCAGGCCATCACCGTGAAGCCCAGCCACGGCCTGACGGAGGAGGAGATCGAGAAGATGCTCCTCGACTCCATCGACTTCGCGGAGGACGACATCCAGGCCCGCCAGCTGCGCGAGCAGCAGGTGGAGGCCGAGCGCGTCCTCTCCGAGGCCGACCGCCAGCTGCGCGAGAACGCGGCGCTGCTCCAGGCCGGCGAGCCGGAGGCCATCCAGGCCGCCATGGCCCGCGTGCGCGAAGCCGCGCAGGGCAAGGACTACATGGCCGTGAAGGAGGCCCTGCACGCGCTGGACGAGGCGTCCCGGGCCTTCATCGAACGGGTCATGAACCGCGCCATCACCCAGGTGGTGTCCGGCCATTCCGTGGAGGAGTACTGAGCCGTGCCCAAGGTCACCTTCAAGAGCCCCCTGGCCGAGGTCGCCGTGGACGTGCCCCAAGGCACCACCCTGCTGGACGCCGCGGAGAAGGGCGAGGCCCAGGTGGGCCACAGCTGCGGCGGCGTGTGCGGGTGCTCCACCTGCCATGTCTGGGTCCGCAAGGGGTTGGACTCGCTGAGCGAGCAGCGGGACGACGAGATGGACCGCCTGGACATGGGCTTCGACGTCCGGCCGTACTCCCGCCTGTCGTGTCAGACGGAGGTCGGCGGCGAGGACGTCACGGTGGAGATCACCGAGGAATCGCTGGTCGCCTTCATGGACGAGAACCCGGCCATCCGCCGGAAGCTCGAGTCCGAAGGCCGCTGGCCGCTGAAGAAGTAGCCTGAAAAAGGATGCTTGACCGGGCGGGGGAGGTTCTTTATACGTCTCGCCCATCGCGGCGCCGCAAGGCACCGCGAGCCACCTGCCCAGGTGGTGGAATTGGTAGACACACTAGATTCAGGGTCTAGCGCCTGCAAGGGCATGGAGGTTCGAGTCCTCTCCTGGGCATGAAGTAATCGAAGGGCCCCGACCACAAGTCGGGGCCCTTTTTGTTTTCCGGCCCTGCCCTCTTCACGCGGCTCAGGGCGGCGCGGGTTCCACCGCTTCATGCGCCACGTGGTGCGCGGCGGCGTTGGCCAGCCGGCCGCCCTTGCGCAAGTCGCGGATCCGCAGCTTGGAGCGGTGCACGCACCAGGCGCCCACGGCCACCTGGCTGATGACGGTGCCCAGGTGGGTGAGCGTGGCGAAGGCCGCCGCGTCCTCCGGGTTGGAGCCCAGCGCGCGCGCCGCCCAGCTGGTGACGAAGTAGTAGATGCCCATGCCCGCCGGGACGCCCGGCAGCGACTGCCCCAGGGAGATGGCGCCCAGCACGACGGCGCCCGCGAAGAGGCCCCCGGGGATGTGCACGCCGTGCAGCGCCAGGCCGTACGCCAGCGCGGAGGCGAACACCGGGAAGATGGAGAAGAAGAACACCTTCGTCATGCCCTTGAAGGAGCGCGCGGTGCCCAGCCCCTCGCCCACGTGATTCAGGAAGCTGTCCACGCGGGGCATGGTGTGACGCTGGTGCAGCCAGCGGCCCAGGGGCGCCGCCCAGTGGGCCAGCAGCACCACCAGCGCCACCAGGCCGATGCACAGCGACAGCGCCACGTGCAACTCCGTCCGGAAGTGGGCCATGGTCTCGCCGAAGGGGCCCAGGAAGGACAGGGCCACCAGCAGCATCAGACAGGCGAACTCCATCAGCTTGCACACGCCCACGGAGCCCAGACTCCGGATGAAGGCGATGTTGTGCGTGCGCGACAGGAGGAAGGAGCGCGTCACCTCCCCCAACTTTCCCGGCAGCGCGTTGTGCACGAACACGCCAATGCCCACCATCTGGAAGCGGTCCTTGAACGGGATGTGCTTGCGCAGCGTGGCCTGCCACTGCACCGCCCGCAGCGGAACCAGCGACGCCTGCAGGAGCATGAACGGCACCAGCCACACCAGGTGTCCCGGCAGGTCGCGGACGAACTTGTCCAGCGGGAAGCGCGGCGTCAGCAGGTCCCCGGATCCGCTCAGGTTCCACTTGAAGAACGCGGTGGAGAGCAGGAGCAGGGACAGGACGAGTCCCACCACTCCGCCCAGCACCTTGAGCCACGTGCGTCCACTGGCGTTGGGAAGCCGCATGGTCCTCCCCTTCCTCGGTCTCAATGGAGAATCCGCGGTGAGCCGGTGTCCAGGTAGGCCTCCGCCAGGCGCTCGTGCAACCGCGCGCAGTGGCTCAGGCCAGACAGGTCCACCGGGCCGTTCGCGGGCCACATCACCAGGCTGTCGGACTCCACGCGCGTCAAGCCTCCGTGCGAGCCGAACTCCCACGCGAAGCCCACCGTGCCGCCCTTCTGCACGGCTTCACCGAAGAGGACCAGGTCCCCCGCGGTGTCCATGCGCGGCAGTCCCTGGAGGAAGTCCGCCACGGCGCGCTTGCTGTACTCGGTGGTGAGCGGCGCACGGTCCAGGTCCTCCAGGCCGTAGACGCCTCCGCCCATCACCACCACCGCCTCGGTGCCCCGGCGCATCGCCACCATGCCGATGTCCGGGTTGTTCGTAGCCCGGGCCAGCACCTCCGGATGCAGCGCCAGCAGCTCGCGCGCCTCCAGCGGCGCGGGACGGCCGCTCAGGTAGATGTGCGCGAAGTTACCGGCCTCCACCACCACCGGGATGAAGGGCTCGCGCGCGGCGGTGTCCGGGGCTGGAGGCTGGCGCCCATCCAGCAGGCCGCGGCGCACGTCCGCGCGCAGCTCGGGCACCTCGCCTTCGAAGAGGACGGCCTCCAGGCGCCGGCCCTGGCGCTGCTCCAGGGGCAGGCTGTCCACGTGGCCGTGATCCGACAAGAGGATGACGTCGTAGGGCTCCGGCGCGGCGCGGGCCACGGCGAACAGCTCCGCCAGTGACGCGTCGACACGGTGGAGCTCCTGCATCGCCAGCTCCGAGCGCGGACCGCGGCGGTGCGCCACTTCATCGTAGTTGCCGTACACCAGATAGATGAGCGGCACGCCGCGCACCATGTCCACCAGGGACTTGGTGTACGCGAAGCTCCAGCCCAACCGCTGGAGGAGGATGCGGCTCAGGAGGAAACCCTGCTCGTGGCGCCAGTCGTTGAGCTGGCGCGCCCATTGGCGCACCTCGCGCACGGCGTGCCAGGACTCCATGCCGAAGGAACGCAGGAAGTCCCACGCACCCCTCGTGCGCGCCGAACCCAGGCCCTGCATCTCGTACGCGAACGAGCGCGCCATCAGCTTGAAGCTCGACAGCGTGCTCATGCACATGCGGTTCGTGGCGCCCGCGTGGAAGAGCGAGAAGTACGTGTGGCCGCCGTGGTCCAACAGGCTCGTGCGGCCGTGTCCGCGCAGGCGCGCGTCAATGGCCATCGCGTCGCCCGGGGTGTTCATCTGCACCTTGCGGCCGAGCGCCCGGTCGTACCAGCTGTAGCCCGGCAGGTTCGGATGCCGCAGCCCGTAGAGCAGCCCCGCCTGGAAGAACGGCGTGGACGTGGGCGCTCCCCAGAACGCGTTCTCCAGGTGATACGCGCCAGAGCGGACCAGCTGTGAAACAAAGGGCATGCGCCCCGTGACAATGGCCTCGTCGAGGAGCGCCTTGGGCACACCGTCCAGATGGACGAGAAGAGCGTTCCGAGGCCGACGCGCCGCCACGGGCGGAACTTTCGATCCAATCCTCCGGACGAGGGTATTCGCCCAATTTCGTGAATTCTCGCTGACGAGCTCGTTGAGACTTTCGCGCACGTTGACGGCTCCCCCATCCCCCAAGGCAAAATGGGCATTCAGGGGGACAGGAGCTTCCGAGGCCGCGCTGCTCTCTTGGAGAGCAGGCGGGCGGAAAGGGTCTCTGTCCCGGGCTGGAATCGATGCGCCCCCTCGGGGCTTCACGGGGTTTCGATGCTGGCTCCAGTCGTCTTCCTGTTCTTCATGCTGCTGTCACTGAGTGCCGTGGCGGCCAGCCGCACGGCGCCCGGGCTCTCGCCCGTGAAGCGAACGCCTACGATGGACGGCATCGCGCTACCGCTCCTGTCCTTCAGCTCGGATCAGGGCTTCGGCTACGGCGCTGTCGGCGGCATGTACCTCTATGGCGACGGCAGCAAGGCGCCCTACGCGCATGCCCTGTCCGCGCAGGTGTTCTTCACCGCGCGCGGCGCCATGAATCATTACCTCCGTTACGACGGGCCGCAGTTGCTGGGGCCCCTGCGTTTGGAGGGCCGGCTGGAATACCGGCAGGAGAAGAGCAGCCCCTTCTTCGGCGCGGGCAACCTGTCCGCCCCGGACTTCCGGGGTGACGTGGACGACCAGCGGTACAACTACGACAAGGGCTCGCCGGGCCTCTGGGTGCGTCTGCGCGGGCGGCCGTTCGGTGAGAATCACCCGTTCCAGTCGTACGTGGGCTACGGCTGGCGCTACACGCGTGTGTCGCCCTACGAGACGTCCATCCTGGCGCAGGAGCGGCCCATCGGCATCGAGGGCGGGCCCAGCGGGCAGCTGCTCGCGGGCGCGCTCTGGGACACGCGCGATGACGAGGCCGACCCGACGTCAGGCGGCGTGGAGGAGGTGGCGCTGCGCGTGTCGGGCCTGGCCACCTTCAGCCGCTACCAGTACGCGGGCGTGACGCTGAGCGAGCGCCGCTACATCCGCATCACCCCGCGGCTCGTCTTCGCGCAGCGGCTCACGCTGGACATGCTCTTCGGGGAGGTGCCGTTCTTCGAGTGGATGACCACGGGCGGCGTCAACGTGTCCGAGGGCATTGGCGGCATGAGCAGCGTGCGCGGCATCGAGCGCAACCGCTTCGCCGGCAACGTGAAGGCGTTCAGCAACTCCGAGCTGCGCTTCCAGGCGGCGCGGATGGCCTTCTTCGGGCAGCCGCTGGCGCTGGGCGCGGTGGTGTTCCTGGACCTGGGCCGCGTGTGGCATCCGGGTGTGACGGACGGCAAGTGGCATGAGTGGCACCCGGGCATCGGCGGCGGCCTGCGCTTCTCGCGCCGCGCGGCCGTGGTGCGCATGGACTACGCGCGCTCCACCGAGACGGGCCGTCAGCGCTTCTACATCACGTTCGGTCACATGTTCTAACGGCGCACCCGGGCGCGCGCCGCGCAGATTTCACGTGAGCGCGTCCACCCAGCCGCGAAGCCGCGCATCCGTCTGCGCTTCGCCGCGCACGCCCTGTTCCACGTCGAGCGTCAGAGTGAGGAAGCCGCGCGACTCCAGGCCCTCGCGCAGCGCTTCGCGCGACTGTGCGTCCGGGGCGAAGAGGATGCAGCCGTCACCGCCGCCCGCGCCGGAGAGCTTGCCCGCGCAGTGGTAGGACGCGGCGATGGCGAGCACGCGGCGCATGCCTTCGGTCTCCAGCGGGCCCAGTTCCAGCAGCAGCGCGTGCTGGGCCTTCACGGCTTCGGAGAAGGCACGGAAGTCGCCGCCGCCCAGGCCGTCTTCAATCGTGTGGCCCAACGCGTCCGAGCGCTCCACGAAGGCCCTGCGCCCGGCGTCCGCGAGGCGGGCTTCCACCTGGCCGATGAGGAGCTTCGTGGACGCGCTCTCGCCGGTGAAGGCGTAGAGCATGGACACGCGCGGCACGGGCATGCGCCAGAGGTCCACTGGAGGGGACTCCGCGAGCGCGGCGTTGAAGCGGCCGGTGTTGGCCGCGTCCGCGAGCGCGGTGATGTCATAGCGACGGTAGCGCACGGCACCGCCCGCGAAGCTCGTGGCTACGTCGCCGCCGCTGCCCTTGCCTCCCTGCCCCAGCGTGTGCGCGGTGAGGGCGAGCTTCAGGACGTCGAACTTCTCCTCCAGCACGAAGCGCGCGGCCTCCGCGGCGAGCACCGTCGCGGACGCGCTACCACCGATGCCCAGCTTGTGGCCGCCCGGGCCGAGCGCGCCCGGAGCGACCGCCACGTCGAAGCCCACGCTCGCGCGGCCGTGCGCGCGCAGGGCCTCATCCAGCGTGCGGGCGACGAAGGAGAAACCCGCGGGCACTTCGCGGTCCCACTTCACGCCGCGAGGCGTGGTGAGGCCCTGGAGCGTCCCCTCCTCCAGGCAGATGTGCACGCGCGAGTCCTGACGCCTGCGCACATATGCGGCCGTGCGCGGCGCCACGGCCGCGAGGCGCGACACGCCGCCCCACAGAACAGCGTACTCGCCAGAGATGAACAGCTTGCCCGGGGCGGAGAGCGCTCGGTCCATCAGAACAGGTGCTCGGTGAGCAGCGTCGCGTCACCACCGGGCACGCAGCGCACCACGTCCACGGCTCCGCAGGCGCGGGCCAGGGCCTCCGCCGCGACCTCGTGGGCCGCGGTCGTCAGCAGCACCGGGTTCGGCCCCGCGTCGAGCGTGAACCACACCGGCACGCCCTTCTTGCGCTGCTCGCGCAGGTGCTGGATGAGCCCCAGCGTCGCCGGGCTCAGGTAGGACAGCGGCGGATCCGCGGAGAGCGTCGTGCAGTGCATGCGCCACGCGTTGCGCTCGCACAGCTCGCCCAGCGCCTCCAGGTCCTTCTTCGCGATGAGCTCCCGGGCGCGGGGCACTTCGGCTTCCGCGTCCTTCACCCACGCCGGATAGTAGGGGCTCGTCTCCACCGTGTTCTTCATCCCGTCCCGCGACTTCACCTCTTTCTCGCCGCGGTCGAGGATGGCCACCACCATGCGCAGGTCCGACCAGTGGCCCGCGTCGAAGCGCTGCACGGCGTAGCTGTCCTCGCCGTCCTCGCGCTCACCGCGCATCCACTCGCAGAAGCCGCCCTGCACGCTGCGGCACGCGGAGCCGCTGCCCCGCCTCGCCAGGATGCTGGACGCCCGCGTGTCCTGGGGCAGCCCCGCCGCCGCGCGCCCCGCCACCGCCAGCGCCGCGAAGCCCGCCGCGCTGCTGGCCAGGCCCGCCGCCATGGGGAAGTCCCCGCGCGACACCACCTTCGCGGGGCCCAGGTCGCGCCCTGCCTGCACGCGCACCTCGTCCAACAGGCGCAGCACGCGGTCGCGCTCGCTGCCCTTGGCCACGTGGCCGTGCAGCTCCACCGTGTCCGACGGCGCGCCGAACTCCACCGTCGTCGTCACGTGGATGGGGGCCAGCGTCAACGACAGGCTGGACTGGTGCGGGAGGATGAGCGCCTCGTCGCGCTTTCCCCAGTACTTCACGAGCGCGATGTTGGGATGCGCCCGGACCGTTGCCTTCATGGAATGTCTCCCTGGACCCGCGGCCCCGCGAGCTGGCTCGCGAAGCAGCGCACGCCGTCACGCGTCAGTTGCGCGACCACGGGCTCCGGTTCGGGGAAGAGGCCGATGACCGCGCCACCGTCACCTCCCGCCCCGGTGAATTTGGCCCCCAGCGCGCCCAGCGAGCGCAGCCGGAACACCATGTCCTCCAACGCTGGTGACGACAGCCCCAGCGCGTTCAGGAGGCCCTGGTTGACGTTCATCGCGTCCCCCAGCCCCTCCAGGTCGCCCGCCTCCACCGTCTTCGCCGCCTCGGTGACGAGCCTCCCCACCTGACCGAAGAGCCGCTTGTAGCGCTCCGGCCACCGCGCCTGCCGCTCGCGCAGCGCCCCCACCGTCAGCTTCGTGGGACTGCGCGCGCCCGCCAGCGCCACCACCACCGACACTGGCCGCGGACTCTTCAACTCGCGCGCGCGGCCCGTGACACCCGCCGGCGACTGCACCCGCCGGTAGAGGATGAGCTTCTCCTCCGCGCTCGTGGTGTGGTCCACGCCCGACGGCGTGCCGTGGAACTCCTGCTCCATCTCCCACGCCAGCCGCGCCGTCGCCTTCGCCGTGGGCGCCTGCCCCGCCGCCTGTAGCAACACACGCGACGTGGCCACCGCCAGCGCCGCGGAGCTGCCCAGCCCCGCGGACAGCGGCAGCTGCGGCTCCAGCGTGACCTTCACCTTCGGCTCGCCCACGAGCTTCGCCGCGCGTGCGAAGGCCTTGCGCATCATCCGCTTCTGCGCCGCGTCCGCCGTCACCGGCACGTCCAGCACGCACGAGCGCGACGGCCCACCGCGCGCCACCACGCCAATGGTCAGCGGACCGGCGATGGCGGGGTAGCCGTACACCACGCTGTGCTCGCCCAGCAGGATGACCTTGCCAGCACCGAAGGCGACCAGGGGATTCATTGCGGAAGTCATGGCACCAGGCTCGCGAAGGGGGCGGGCGCCTTCATTCCGCGCACCGCCCTGCCCCGTCAAGCGCTCCCGCATATAGGGAGCGCCCGGGGGCGGACGTCAGCCGTTGGTGAGGGTGGCGACGACGGGCGTCTCCGGCGGCAGGCTCGCGAGGATCTCCCGCGCCTTCTCCACCTTCACGTGCCCGGCCTTCACCAGCAGGTTGGCCACCTTCTCCACGTCCCCACCGCGCGCGCCCGCCGTGACGGCGACGCTGCGCGCGTGCATGGCCATGTGGCCCTTCTGGATGCCCACGGAGCCCAGGGCCCGCAGCGCCGCGAAGTTCTGCGCCAGGCCCACCGCCGCGAACACCATGGACAGCTCACGCACGCTGGTGGCGCGCATCAGCTTGAGCGCCACCTGCGCGCCCGGGTGGATCTTGATGGGGCCGCCCACCAGGCCCAGCGCCAGCGGCAGCTCGATGCGGCCCACCAGGTGCCCCTCTTCCAGGTACCAGGTGGACAGCGGGCGGTACTGCCCCTTGCGGCACGCGAACGCGTGGGCACCGGCCTCGATGGAGCGCCAGTCCTGCCCCGTGGCGATGGCCACCGCGTCGATGCCGTTCATCACGCCCTTGTTGTGCGTGGCGGCGCGGTACGGGTCGGCTTCCGCGAAGCGGCTCGCCTGCGCGATGCCCTCGGCGATGACCTCTCCCGGCAGGCCGAAGTCCGCCAGCAGAGGCAGCGGGATGCGGCACGTGGCGCGCGCGAGCCGCTTGTCCGCCAGGTTCGACAGGATGCGCAGGTACACCCGGCCGCCGGTCAGCTGCTCGATCAGCGGCGCCACGCCCTCCGCCATGGTGTTGATGAGGTTCGCCCCCATCGCCTCCTGCGCGTCGATGAGCAGGTGGACGATGAGCAGCGGCTCGCCGCGCGGTCCTTCCGGCGCGGGCAGCAGGCGCACCTCCACGTCCTTCGCGCCACCGCCGCGGGCCACCATGGCCGGGTGGAAGCTGTTCGCCAGGGCGAGGATTTCATCCTTCGCATCCAGGATCTTCTCGGACGCGATGCCAGGGTCGCCGTAGTTGGAGACCTGCACCTGGCCGATCATCATCGACGCGTCGGCCTCCGCGATGAAGCCGCCCGACTCGCGGACGATCTTCGACGCGAACGACACCGCCGCCACGACGGACGGCTCCTCCACGGCCATGGGCACCAGGTAGTCGCGCCCGTTGACGTTGAGGTTGAGGCCCAGGCCCAGCGGCAGGGAGAACGTGCCCACCGCGTTTTCGATCATCTGGTTGGCGATGGACAGGTCCAGGCCGTTCTCACCGCGCAGCTGGTCCAGCTCCGCCTCGGTCAGCCGGAACATCTGGCCAATGCGCGCCAGGCGCTCCTCCAGGGGCAGCTTGTGGAATCCGGCGAGCCGGGACGTCACGGTGTCAGACATGTTCTTCCTTCCCAACCTGGGATCCACCCGGCATCACAATGCCGCCAACCAATCCTTCAACGCGCCGGTCACCACGCGAGGCCGCTGCCGCAGCTGAGCGACGGAGCGGCTCCCCGTCAGCACCAGTGCCTGCCGCAGGCTCGTGAGGATGACCTTCAGCGCCTCCTCCGCGGCCGGCAGCCCGCCCTGCTGCTGCGCCCGGAACAGCGGCAGCGCCATGCCCGCCAGGTCCGCGCCCAACGCGAGCACCTTCGCGGACTCCAGCCCGCCGCGCACACCGCCGCTGGCCACGAGCCGGACCTCAGGCCCCACCGCCTTGCGCACGCTGGCGATGGCCGCCGCGGTGGGGATGCCCCAGCCGCTGAACTCCGCACCCACCTGCGCCTGCGAGCCCACCGCGCGAAGCTGCTCCACGCGCACCCACGACGTGCCGCCCAGCCCGGAGACGTCCACGTTGCGCACGCCCAGCTCCACCAGGCGCCGCGCCACGTCCGGGCCGATGCCGCACCCGGTCTCCTTCACCATCAGCCGGTCGCCCATCGCGCGCGCCAGCTCCTCCACCACGCGGTAGCCGCCGCGGAAGTCGCGGTCGCCTTCCGGCTGCGTCAGCTCCTGGCCCGCGTTGAGGTGCAGCGCCATGCCGTCCGCGCCAATGGCGTCCATCAACCGCCGCACGCCATCCACGCCCAACCCGATGGCCTGGTACAGCCCGATGTTGCCCAGGAGCGCCACCGTGGGCGCCACGTCGCGCACCGCGTACGACGCCGCGCGCGCGCTGTCCTCCGCCATGGCGCGCTGGCTGCCCACGCCGAAGGCCAGGCCGTGCCGCTCCGCGAGCAGCGCCAGGTCCCGGTTCACCGCGCCCGCGCGGTCCGTGCCACCCGTCATTCCGGTGACGAGGAGCGGGGCCTGGAGGCGCTTGCCCAGGAACGGCGTGGACAGGTCCACATCCTCCACCGCCATCTCCGGCATGGCGCAGTGGATGAGGTGCACGCACTCCAGCAGCGTGGAGTTCTGTGCCGGTTCCACATCGCCGGTCGCGCACAGGTCGAGGTGGGCATCCTTCCGCTTGGCTGTCGTCTCGTCGCCCATGTCGCTGAAAGCCACCCGCGCTGTCGCTGCAAAAAACCTGTAAGCCTGGAAGGTCGTTAGGTTCCTACCAAGCGCCAGGGCCGAGGTGCAAGCCAAAGGGCCCCGCCGGTCGCGCTCCGGGTGTGAATGGACGCGCTGTCTTCTGGACGGTATGAGCCACCGCGTGAGCACGCCGGACAACAGGGTCATCGTCTTCCTGCACAGTGGCGAATATGACCGTGTGCACCAGGGTCTCGCCATCGCGGCGGCGGCGACGGCGGCCGGGCGGCGGGTCGAGGTGTACCTGTTCTGGTGGGCCCTGGAGCGCTTCCTGTTGGACAGGTTGGACGAACCGGACTTCGCCGGACGCGAGGACGTGGCGGACCGCTTCGAGGCGCGCGGCATGCCCACCGTGCGCACGCTCCTGGAGCACGTGCGCGAGTCCGGGTTGGGCATGGTGGCGGGCTGCACGGGCTCGCTCGGTGCCCTGGGGAGCGAGTCGAAGGCGGGCGACAGTGGCATTGACGTCTGGCTCGGGTGGAGCGCCATCCTCCAGCGTACGGCCGGCGTGACGGATCGTTTCTATCTTTGAAGACGGCTCTACCTTTGGGACGGGCGGCAGCCGGGGCCATGGGCCTCCGGGGTAGCCTGGACCCGTTACGTTGACGCCTCCCTGCTCCTGCTTACGTTTCGTGTGGCCCCCATGGCGGGGCGAAAGGCACGGAACGAGGAACATGGCGCAGCGTGACCCCCACATGACAACCCGAGGACCGGCCGCACCGGCGCTCAAGGGCAGCGGGTGGCACCGGCTGGGCAACGCATTGAAGACGACCGTCCTGCTGGCGGGCTTGACGGCCCTGGTGCTCGTCATCGGCCAGCGGCTGGGCGGCGCGCAGGGGCTGATGATGGCGGGCCTCTTCGCGGTGGTGATGAACTTCGGCTCGTACTGGTTCAGCGACCGCATCGCGCTGGCCATCCACGGCGCGCAGCCGCTGTCCTACGAGCAGGCCCCGTGGCTGCATGAGATGGTGGAGCGGCTGGCCGCGCGCGCGGGCATGCCGAAGCCGAAGGTCTACCTGCTCCCCACCGCGCAGCCGAACGCGTTCGCCACGGGCCGCAACCCGAGCCACGCGGCCGTCGCGGTGACGGCGGGCATCATGGACATCCTGGACCGGCGCGAGCTGGAGGGTGTGCTGGCGCACGAGATTGGCCACGTGCGCAACCGGGACACGCTCATCGGCACGGTGGCGGCGACGCTCGCGGGCATCATCAGCTACGCGGCGCAGATGCTCTTCTGGTTCGGCGGCAGCATGCTCAGCCGCGGCGACGACGACAGGGACGGTGGCGTGGCCGGGGCGCTGTCCAACCTGGGCCTGCTGCTGGTGGCGCCCATCGCGGCCACGCTGCTGCAACTGGCGGTGAGCCGCTCGCGCGAGTACGGCGCGGACGCCACGGGCGCGGAGCTGTGCGGCGACCCGGATGCGCTGGCGAGCGCGCTCTTGAAGATGGAGCGCGGCGCGGAGGCCATGCCGTATGACCGGGCCCCCGCGACGTCGCACCTGTTCATCGTCAACCCGCTGCACCACGGCGGGGTGATGTCGCTGTTCTCCACGCACCCGCCCATCCCGGAGCGCGTGCGCCGGCTGCGCGAGATGAGCGCGCGGATGGGCCAGGGCACTCGCGGCCGTGGCGGCTGGGAGTACGCGTACTGACAGGCTCCCGGCCGTTCTTCATGCCGACCGGGCCAGCGCCACCGCGTCTGGCCCGGCGGGGAAGCGGAGCGTCCCGGACGTGTCGTTCGCGGCACGCCAGATGGCCTCGGCCACGTCGGACTCGCGCGTCACCGCGGAGGGCTGTCCCAGCGAGGCGAAGATGCGCTGGGCGAAGGGCGCGTACGCTTCGGGGAACAGCCCCTCCATCCGAGGGGTGCCGTTGCTCGTGAAGCGGGTGCCCGGGCAATAGCCCGGCTCGACGAGCTTCACGCGCAGGTTGAAGTCCGCGAGTTCGAAGGCGAGCGACTCCGTGAACCCTTCGATGGCCACCTTGCTCGCGGTGTAGACGGCCACCAGCGGCATGGGAGCCAGGGTCGCGCTGGAGGTCACGTTCACGATGACTCCCGACCTGCGTGCGCGAAGCCGTGGCAACACCGCCTGCGTCATCGCCATGACGCCGAAGACGTTGGTCTCGAACACCTCGCGCACCGTGGCCATCGGCGTGGCCTCGAAGGCGCCCATGAGCCCGATGCCCGCGTTGTTGACGAGCACGTCGATGGGCCCGCTCGCCTCCAGCGCGGCGGCGATGCTCTCGGGCTTCGTCACGTCGAGCGGCACCACTCGCAGCCGGTCCGAGGCAGGGAGCACATCCTCACGCGGCGTTCGCATGGTGGCGACCACGTTCCAGCCCTGGGCGTGGAAGTGGCGAGCCGTCTCGAGTCCATAACCGGAAGAACACCCCGTGATGAGCACCGTCTTCATGCCGTCTCCTTTGGCCGCGATTCGCGCGGCGTTGATGTTCTGAAGGTACCGGCGACAATCAGGACGCTCCACTACGCGGAGTCCGCATTTCTTTTGCTAGCGTCCGGGCATGACCGACCCCCTTTCGGAAGTCATCGCGCTGCTTCAGCCCAGGGCCATCTTCTCGAAGGGCATCAGCGGAGCGGGCGCATGGGGAGTTCGTTACTCGGACTTCGGTCAGCCCAGCTTCTGTGCCGTGCTCGAAGGGAGCTGCCGACTGGCCATCGACGGGCATCCGGCCGTCACGCTCGAGGGGGGCGACTTCGTGCTGCTGCCGGCGACGCCGGGCTTCACCATCTCCGGCTTCGAGCCGGTGACTGCCGAACGTGTCGACCCCAAGGTGGCCCCTTCCCCTACCGGGGAGGTGCGTCACGGTCGGCGTGGTGGCCGCCCGGATGTGCGACTGCTTGGGGGCTATTTCGTCTTCGACTCACCTGACGCGGCCCTGATGGTGTCGCTGCTCCCAATCCTGGTGCACGTGCGCGGCGTGGAGCGGCTGTCCACGCTGGTCCAGCTCGTCCGCGACGAAACGAGCGAACAGCGCTCGGGGCGCGAGCTCGTGCTGACGCGGCTCGTGGAGTTGCTGCTCATCGAAGCGCTGCGGTCCACGCCGAGCGGCGACACACCTCCGGGGCTCCTCCGTGGACTGGCGGATGCGCGGCTGGCACCCGCGATCCGGCAGATGCACCGCCACCTCACGCGTCCATGGACCGTGGCGCAGCTCGCGAAGAGCGCGGCGCTCTCGCGCACGGTGTTCTTCGAGCGCTTCACGCGCACCGTGGGTTTGCCCCCGATGGAGTACCTGCTGGACTGGCGGATGGCCGTCGCCAGGGGACTGCTTCGCGGCCAGGAGCTCTCCATCACGGAGGTGGCCGAGCGCGTTGGCTACAGCTCGGCGAGCACCTTCACCGCGGCGTTCAGCAAGCGCGTGGGCCAGCCTCCCGGACGCTTCGCTCGCGCGAGCGGACACCGTTGACGGCGGGCTATTCCACCGATGGATCCGGGAGCGGACCGAAGGACTCCACCGGATGCTCCAGCATCTCGCGCAGCGTGTTGGCGATGACGCCCGCGTGGTAGCCGTCGAGGAAGCGGTGGTCGAAGGACGCGTTGATGTTCATCACGTGTCCGGGCACCACCCTCCCCTCCTCCACCACCGCCACCTCGCGCACCGCGCCGGGCGCGAGGAAGATGGGCACGCGGGTGAAGGGCGCGAGCGGCAGATACGCCGTGTCCAGCCCCAGCTCGCCCACGTCCACCACCACCGCGGCACCGAACGGATCCCTGGGCAGGCCGAGCCACGATGGATCCAGGTTCAACGTGTACGTGAGGAACGACACGAGCCCGGTGAAGCGGTGCAGCAACAGGTGCGGCACGCGCTTGAGCAGACTCCGGCCCTGCTCCACCTGCGCGTCCCGGCCCTCGCGCACGCGCGCCGCGGTGGACGCCACCTCCAGCGCCAGCTCATGCACGGACTTCTGGTCCACGCCCTCGATGCGCACGGGCGTGAGGCCGCGTTGATCCGCACCTGGCAGCACCGCGCATACGGTGATCCGCTGACGCAGGTAGATGCGCTGGTAGCGCAGGAGCGCGTTGGCGTCCGGGCAGCGGCGCAGCGCTTCACCCATGGCCTTGAGGACCAGGTGGGTCGCGGTGAGCCGCACGCCGGTGCGCTGGTGGAAGGCATCCATCCAGGCGAGCGCCGCGTCCATGCGCACGGTCAACGTGCCGTAGACCGTGGGGTCATACGCGGTCGCCCAGCTACCGATGGCGAGCTTGCGGAAGCTCGACACGTCCCGCTTCGGCTTCAGCTCCAGGTGCGCCATGGGGCCCGAGCGTGCCCCAGGATGGCGCTGACGGGGGAGCCGGAATGCAGGCGGGCGCCACGGCTCGGCCGGCGCGTCGGGTGGGGCCCGCCGGGTTGCCTGCCAGTGAAGCCTTGACGCGCCATGTCCCAGCGGTAGGCTGCCCCGCTTTTTGCATCCTTCTGTGGAGGTCGTTCCCTTGCTGTTTGCACTCATTCTCGTATCGATCGGGTTCGCAGTGACGCTCGGTCTGCTGCTTTTCCGAGACAAGAGCGGCGCTGGTGCCAACGCGGGCCGTCCCTCGCTCTCCTCTTCCTCTTCCGCGCCGTCGTTCCGGGGCGAGCTGGAGTCCGAGAGCAAGGCGCGCGCGAAGGCGGAATCGGAGGTCCAGCGCAAGCAGAAGGAGCTGGACGAGCAGCGCGCGCAGCTCCAGGAGGTCAAGGAGCAGCTCAAGCAGACCAAGCGGAAGCTCTTCGAGCAGAAGGAAGGCGAGAAGGGCTCGAACGACCTGGTGAAGGCCCGGGCCGAGGTGGAGCGCAACGCCAGCATGCAGCTGGAGCAGACCCGCGCGGAGCTGGCGCAGGCCCTGACGGAGAACTCCCGGCTGCGCGCGGAGACCGAGTCGCGCAATGGCCCCCGCCGCCGTGAGGCCCCGGCCGCCGCCCCCGCGCAGACGACCGCGCCCGCCGCGGTCCCTGCCTCCGTCGAGGCGCCGGCTCCGGCGGATCAGATCGCCGCCCCCGCGAGCGAGCCCGTGGTGATCGCGGCGGTGTCCGTGACGCCCGCGCCCGTGGCCCCGGCGGAGCCCGTGCGCCGCTACCGCGAGCTGAACGACGCGGACCGCGAGAAGATGAACCGGCTGGAGCAGGCGGCGAACAAGGACCGTTCGCGCGCCGCGGAGCTGGAGAAGGAAGTGCGCCGGCTCAAGGGCCGCGCCGACACGCACGCGCGCATCCTGTCGGTGACGAAGTCCGAGGCCGACCTGGGCAAGGACAAGTACAAGGCGCTGGAGAAGCGCCTCAACCGCACGCTCCTGGAGCGCGACCTGCTTCGCCGGGCCATCAAGGACCTGGAGAAGAAGACGGGCATGCTCGCGGACCGCACGGAGCTGACGCCGGACGAAGTCGCCGCCAGCGACCAGCGCAGCGACGAGCAGGCCCGCTCCCGCGCCGAGGCGGAGGCCCGCGCCACCGCGGCAGCAGCCACGCCCACGGAAGCCCCGGCCGCCACCGAGCCGACGACCACCGAGGGCGAGGCGAAGCCTTCCGAGGCCCCGCCGACCAACGCCTGAGCCGTACGCTGGCGTGAAGCAAGAAGGCCCCGCTGTCCCTTCACCGGGACGCGGGGCCTTCGTGTTTCAGCGATAGGACTCGACGATGTCGACGCCCGCCGAGGAGAACTCCAGGATGGCCGTTCCTGGCTTGGAGTCGGGCCGCTTTCGCAATTGCCCCTTGGAGAGCCGCGCCACGGCACAGATGGGAACCTTGTCGCCGTCGGGCGGATGCGCCTCGTAGTACCGGACGACCACCTGCGGGCCGCCGGTCCACACCCGTCCATAGAGACGGGTGGTCGTTTCAAGGGGCCCGAGACTGGAGATCAACAGGCTCTCCACAGGACCGTCGTAGAGCGTGATGGGGCTGACGTCGTCCTGGTTGATGTCGAGCGCTACATTCGCCCCATCGCCTACACGCAGGCGCAGAATCCGCATCGTGTTCAGCGCGTCCTCGGGACAATCCTCGGGTTTGGGTGTCCCGTCCGAACGAAGCCCCACGCCCCCTCGGGTCGTGGTGCAGCCCAGCGACAAGACCAGCACGATGGCAACCGGGGACCACTTGCGCGGTGCGTTCATGTCGCGTCGATCTACTCCCGGATGAAACGCTGTTCCAGGACGAGGTAGGCCTGGGACAGACCATCCGCACGGAGCAACTCCAGCGCCAGTTGCTCCAGGCCCTGCTGTGACTGGAAGGCGCTGTCGTCAGCGACAACCGCGATGCGGCCCATGGCGCCCGGCGGAATCTCCTCCTGCTGCATGCGCAGCGCGAACGCACGTGAGTTCCCGCCGGAAACCGTGGACAGACGGGCCTCCATCATCCGCCAGGACTTCTTCGCATCACGGTTCGTCAGCGTGAACAACACGGCCATCTTCGGAAGCGTCTTGCTGGAGAGCACCTCCACCAGGATGTCCGCCCCTTCCTCCTTGAGACGCCAGCCCTGGCGACGGGTGAAAGGCGTGTGCTTGAGCTTCCCCTGGGCCAGGAGCGTCGCGAGCGCATGATCCGCGGACTGCTCCTCCGCCCGCAGGCGCTGGTTCTCCTCCTCCAGGACGCGCCGCTGTTTGAGTGAGTCCATCAGCGTCGAGTACATGGCGTCGTAGCCGCGTGGGTCCTCGAACACGTTCACCTGTTGATCCACCCTGCTCCGCCTCCCATCCCCCGCGGGCTTGAGGAGGAACGGCACCTCCTTGCCATTCGCGAGCGTCACCAGCAGAGGGAGCCCGTCGTCCTCCTGCAAGTCCTGGAGGGGTTCGACAATCACCTTGCGGCCGCCCACCAGCAGCGGCTCGAACCGGCCCTCCCATGCCAGCATGCGGGTCCGCGCGGGGTCCACGGACGTCTCGAAGCGGAGGACGGTGGCCACCTTCCCCTTCACGTAGACGGTGGGCGCGGAGTCCGACGGGTGCTCCGACAGCAGCACCGTGCGGATCGCGAGTTCCTCCTGCTCACGCGCGATGGCCTCCGCGGTCGTCAGGAGCAACGCCAGGGCCAGAACAAACCGGACAGGTAGACAGTCCCTCATGGGACCTGGACCGTAGCAGCTTCAGTCGCGCGGCGGCGGCATCACCACCAGGGCTTCGGTGTTGGCGCGGATCTCCCCGGTGCTGTCGTCCACGCCACCCACCACGAGCACGGAGCCGTCCGGCAGCGCGGAGCACGTGTGCCACACGCGCGGCTGCGGCATCAGCGACAGCCCCAGCACGGTGGGCTGCGCGCCCGCGTGCGGGGTGATCAACTCCACCCACGGCACGGCGTACGTCGTGCCGATGGAGGTCCCCCGCCCGCCCAGCACCACGATGCGGCCGTCCGGCAGCGTCACCGCGCACGGGTTGCTCCGGGGCATCAGCGCGGGGCCTTCACGCACGGAGATCACCCCATCCAGGAACTCGGAGGAGCCCACGGGCCGCGCGTCCTCCGCCGGATCCGCGCCGTCGAAGCCGCCCATGACCAGGAGCTCTGGAGACTCGTCCGCGCGGCCCAACATCGCCACGGCGGCGCCCTGCCTGCCGACGCGGAGATCCGTCCCTGCCGCCAGGAACATGAAGGAGTCGGTGCTGAACCTGAAGGCCGACACGTCGGTATCGGCCTTCTTCAGGGAATCAACGCCTCCCACGATCTGGATGTTCATCCCGTCCGGCCTTACCGCCAGCGCGACGTCCGTGCGGTGGACCTGCATGCCGGGAGACACGAAGAGCCCCGTGGTCGCGTCGAAGCCTTCCATTTCGCTCGCCGTGCTGCCGTCCGCCGCGCGTCCGCTCACCAGCGCCACGTGTCCTTCCGCATCCACCGCCGCCGCGTGCTGGTAGCGCGCCACCTTGTGCGTGAACTCACTCCTTGCGCCCGTCGTCGGGTCAAGGAGGCGTGCCGTGGACTGCAACGCCACCGGGGCGAAGGACTCCACGCCGCCCGCCAGGAACACGCGGCCGTCCGGCAGCAGCGACGCCGTGTGGAAGGCCCGCGCGCCCACGTCCGGTCCGGGGATGAACGTGCCCTCCGCCGGGTTGAACAGCTCCGTGGTCGCCGACACGGGCCGCGTCCCGTTCGCCTCGGGCCTGTAGCCTCCAGCGATCAACACCCGTCCATCCGGCAGGGTCGTGGCCGTGTGCGCCGCGCGCGCTTCGGCCGGCAACGAGCATGTCCTCGGGTCCGACGCCAGGTTCACCGGCACGAACTCCCCCAGCCGCCGCAGGACCACACGCACCCGCGGATTCGGCTCATCCTCCCCGTCCAACACGGTGAACGGCACGGAGCGGCCCAGCGAGACCAGCTGGCCGCCCTGATCCGGTACCCCCACGTAGGCCCGCACCTCAAGCACCCGTTCGAGGCCAGGCGGAAGGGTGGGCACGTCCTCCATCCAGGTCCAGTTCACCGTCGACACCCGCTCTCGGGGCGTGTCCAGGCCAGGGCCCGTCACGCGGAAGCGCAGGTGCGTCACCCCGGCCAGCGGCTGGGTACCAGCGCAGGAGGCGGTGAGCAGGTCCAGGGAGGGTCGGACCTCCTTGTCCCCGCAGGCGGGGGTGAGGGACGCCAGGGCGGCGGCGAGGAGCGTGGAGCGGACGAAGCGCGGAGCCATGCGGCGGACGCTACCAGCCCCCCTCCCCGGAGAGGTGGAGTCCAGGCGGCCGGAAGCAGGCGGCGCGGTGGGGATTGCGCTGTAATGCGACCGCTCCAGGACGTATGTCCTGTCCCCTCCTCCATGAAGCTCTCGCTCGCCACCCGCATCTTCCTGGGCTACGCGCTGGTGCTGCTGACGTTCGGGGCGGTGTCCCTGTTCAGCGTGGCGGAGCTGCACCGCAACCGGTTGGAGATCCGGCTCGTCAGCCAGGGCTACCTCCAGCTGTCCCAGGACGCCGCCGCGCTGGAGACCTTCCAGACCAGCCAGGAGAAGGACACCGAGCGCGTGCTGGAGCAGAACAGCGTGGAGACGCGCCGCGCGCTCATCCGGCTGGCGAGCCTGTACTACGCGCCCCAGATGGCCCAGCGCCTGGAGGCCGCCCGCGCCAAGGCCCGCGAGGTGCTCACCTTCGCCCCGGAAGGCGAGGTGCCCTTCGTGATGGAGCTGGACTCGCGCTTCGCGGAGCTGTCACGCAACTCCAAGGCCTACGGCCACGCGGTGGAGGCCGTATTTACCTCGCTCGCGTCCGAGTCCCCTGAAAGCCAGGAGGTGGCGCGCGCCACCGCCGAGCTGCGCCAGTTGGAGAGCGCCATCGGCCGTGAGCTGCGCGTGCTGCGCGCGACGCTGACCAACCGCATCCGCGAGCGCGTGGACGGCGCGGAGGAGCGCGAGCGCAGGACGGGCCTCACCATCATCGCGCTGTCCATCATGGCCATTGGCGTGGGCGTGGGCGTCACCGCGTGGTCCGCCCGCACACTGCGCCCGGTGCGCACCCTGATTGAAGGCGTGTCCCGCATCGGCCGGGGCGACTATTCCGCCCAGCTGGGTGTGCGCGGCGCGGACGAGGTCGCGCTGCTCGCACGCGAGTTCGACCAGATGGCCCGCTCGCTCCAGGCCCGCGAAGCGCAGCTCAAGTCCCAGGCGGAGGCGCTGATGCGCGCGGAGCAGCTGGCCGCGGTCGGCCGCATCTCCGCTCAAATCGTGCACGAGGTGCGCAACCCTCTGTCCTCCATTGGCCTCAACGTGGAGCTGCTCCAGGACGCGGTGGACAGCGCGCAATTCGACTCGCAGGACACCGCCACGGAGGCGCGCGAGCTGCTCTCCGCCGTCACCCATGAGGTGGACCGCCTCACCGACGTCACCGAGCAGTACCTGCGCATGGCCCGCCCCGCCCGGCCGGACCTGGAGCCGGAGGACATCATCGCGGTGCTGGACGGCGTGCTCGACTTCACCCGCGAGGAACTGGTGCGCGCGGGCGTGGAGGTGGTGCGGGACTTCGCGCCCGGCACCCCCCGCGTGCTCGCGGACCAGGGCCAGCTGCGGCAGGTGTTCCTCAACCTGCTCCGCAACAGCCGCGAGGCCATGCCCTCCGGGGGACGGCTCACCGTGGCGACCATCCCGAAGGAGGGGGACGTGGAGGTCACCGTGCGCGACACCGGCAACGGCATGACGGAGGAGGTCCGCCGCCACCTCTTCGAGCCCTTCTTCACCACCAAGGAGGGCGGCACGGGCCTGGGGCTCGCGGTGAGCCAACAGATCCTCCAGGCCCACGGGGGCTCGCTCTCCTGCCAGAGTATTCCCGGCCAGGGGACGACCTTCGTGTTAAGGCTTCCTCGCGCATGAGCTTTACACCGTACCGGGACGTGCTGCCCTCGGGGCTGCGCGTCGTCACCGTCGAGACGCCCCACCTGCACACCGCCCTGCTGGCCGTCTACGTGAGGACCGGCAGCCGGCATGAGTCGGTGGAGAACAACGGCGTCAGCCACTTCCTGGAGCACCTCTTCTTCCGGGGAAGCGAGGCCTGGCCGGACACGGTGAAGATGAACGCGGCCGTGGAGGAGGTGGGCGGCAACCTCAACGGCGCCACCACCCGCGACCACGGCTACTACTACACCCCGCTGCACCCGTCGCACCTGAGCGTGGGCCTGGACGTCATCGGCGACATGCTCACCCGCCCCCGCCTCACCGACATGGAAGTGGAGCGGCAGATCATCCTGGAGGAGATGCTCGACGAGGTGGACGACAAGGGGCGCGACATCGATCTGGACAACCTGTCCAAGCGCCTGCTGTTCCCCGGCCACCCGCTGTCCCTGAAAATCGCCGGCACCCCCGAGTCCGTGAAGGCCCTCACCCACGCCCAGGTGCTGGAGCACTTCGCCCGGCACTACGTGGCCGGCAACCTGGTGGTGTCCGCCGCGGGCAGCGTGAAGCACTCGGAGGTGCTGGCCCTGGCCGAGCGCGCCTTCGCCCACCTGCCCACGGGCAGCGCCACCACGGAGAGCGCGCCGCCGCCGCTGGGCCCCGGTCCGCACTTCCACTTCGTCTCCCACGACGAGTCGCAGACGGAGTTCAAGCTCACCTTCCGCGCCGTCCCGGAGCAGCACGAGGACTTCCCCGCGCTCCAGATTCTGCGGCGCCTCTTGGACGACGGGCTGTCGTCGCGGCTGCCCTTCGAAATCGTGGAGAAGCGCGGCCTCGCGTACTCGGTGCAGGCGGGGCTGGACACGTACCACGACCTCAGCCTCTTCGAGATTGAGGCGGCCAGCGCGCCGGAGAAGGCGTCGCTCGTGGTGGCGGAGTCGCTGCGCGTGCTCTCCGAGCTCTGCGAGAAGGAGGCGGGCGAGGAGGAGCTGAACCGCGCCAAGCGCCGCCACCGGATGCTGCTGGAGTTCTCCCAGGACTCGCCGGGAGAGCTGGCCGGGTGGTTCGGCGGCGTGGAGCTGTTCCGCCGTCCGGAGACGTTCGGCCACCGCGCGGATCAGGTGGACCGCCAGACGGCCGCGCGGGTGCGGGAGGTGGCCCGGCGCTACTTCACCCGCGAGAACCTGCTCGTGGTGGCGGTGGGCCAGCGCAAGGGGCTCAAGGCGCTGGAGAAGGTCGTCTTGGACGCGGAGGGGCTGCCCTCCTCCGCGCCCGCCGTCAGCGCCGCCCGCGGATGATGACGGGCCCCGTCGGGCCCGCCTTCTTCTTCTTGGGCGTCGCCTTGTCGATGGCCTTCTGGATGCGCAGGTAGTCGGGGTTGTGCGGCTCGCGCTTCAGGGCCTCGTCGATGAGCTTCTTGCCGCGCGGCAGCTGCGTCTCGAACTGGGCGTAGAGGTTCGCGAGCGCGGCCTTCTCCTCCACGGTCGCCTCGTTCAGGCTCGTCAGCCGCTCAAGCACTTCCTGCGCCTCCGGCTTGCGGCCGGCCTTCAGGTGCAGCCGCCACATGCGCGACAGCGCGGGCGGGAAGGCGGGCTCCGCCTTGAGGGCGAAGCGGTAGCTGTCCTCCGCCCCGCGCGCGTCGCTCTGCTCCTCCAGCACGCGGCCGCGCACGTACAGCGCGCGGGCGAAGCGCGGGCGCAGGTGCAGCGCGCGGTCCACCAGCTGCTGGGCCTCCGACGCGCGGCCCTGGGCGCAGACAATCTCCGCCAGCCACGCGGTGGCCTCCGCGTTGTCCGCGTCGTCCTCCAGCAGCTTGCGCAGCGCGCCTTCCGCCTCGGCCGGGCGCCCGAGCGCCATGAGCACGCGGGCCTTCATCGCCACCACGTCCGTGGAGTCCGCGTCCTCGGGCGGCACGGACTGGAGGTCCGCCTCCGCCATGTCGTTGACGCCGCTCATCAGGAAGAAGCGCGCGCGCAAGAGCCGCGCGGGCGTGAAGCTGGGCGAGCCCTGGAGCACGCGGTCCATCAGGTTGGCCGCGAGCAGCTCCTCGCCCTTCATGAGCAGGATTTCGGCCTCCACCGTCTTCGTCGGGGCGTCGTCCGGGTTCTCCCGGAGGATGCGCTCCAGCGTGGTGAAGGCCGCGTCCGGGTTCCCCTGCCGCGCCTGGAGGCGGGCCAGGGACAGGATGTCCTCGTTGGACAGCTTGCCCTCCTCCCTCAGCGACACGAGCGTGGAGATGGCCTGGGGAATCTGCCCCTCCCCCATGTACATGTCCGAGAGCTGCTTCTGGATGACGGGGTCGGTGCCCGGGATGAGGCCCTCCGCCTGCTTGAGCGTGAGGATGGCCGCGCCCGGGTTGCCGGCGCCCTGGTGGGCCTTGGCCAGGAGGAGGAGCGGCTCCACGCTCTCTGGCGCGGCGTTGGCGGCCTTCTGCAGCTCGGAGATGGCGCGAGCGTACTGGCCCTTCGTGAGCGCCTCACGCCCCTGGGACAGGGAGTTCTGGACCTGTACGGCCTGTTTCTGCGCGGCCGCTGTCTCTGGGTCCTTGCAAGCAAGCGGCAGGAGCAGGACGAGCGTCCAGGGACGGGGGAAAAATCGATGGGGCATCGCTGAGGGACAGGGTACCGGATGTTATCCTTCCCCGTCGATGGACCCTTTCGTGCGCCGCCTCGTGGAGAGGCTTCATGATCCCAGCCGGCCGCTGTCGCGGAACCGGCATTTCCACACGTTCGACACCCCCGAGGGTCGAATGGCGCTGAAGGTGTTCCGCCGTCTCCGCAGCCTCCAGCAGGACATCCTGGCCTGTCACAAGGAGGGCCGCCGCGCCCGCATCTCCCGCCAGCTCAACCCGGACGGAGACCACCGCATCGAGCTGTGGATGGAGCGCGTCGCGGGCCGCCGCGTGTCCATGCTCCAGCCCGCGGAGTATGAGCTGCTCGCCCGGCTGCCGGGTGTCCGGGACGCGTTGGAGATCCTGGACGAGGCGGCCTGAAGCCCCGGCACGTCTAGAAAACCCAGGGCCCCAGTCCCGTGGGTGCCCCGTCGCACGCCGCCCGCAGCCGCGCCTGGGCGTCTTCGTAGGAGAGCCGGGCCGCATCCGCCTTGAGGTTGGGAGAAGCCCAGGCCCGCCACGAGCGCAGCACCGCGACATGGCGGCCGTCTTCATCCTGCGCTTCGGAGAAGTGGACCAGCAGCCGTTCCTCCAGCGCCTCGCGCGCCTTGGTCCAGGGGCCGTCCTTGTCCAACGGGACGCGCTTGTCCCGCTCCACGGTGGAGAGCAGCGCGCGGGCGTCCGGGGACAGGCCCTGGAGTGACGGGCGGCGGCGCGCGGGCTCCATGGCGACGCGGTAGACGGCGGGCCAGAGCGTGGGGTCCACGAAGGCGACCTTGCCCTCCACCAGCCGCACCGCGAGCACGTCCTTCGACGCGCGCAACATGCGCCCCAGCCGGTACGCGAGGCGCCCCTTCGCGTGGTCGCGCCAGCTGCCGGTGGGCCTGCCGCCCATGACCTGTTCGACGAGGGACGTGGGCCCGTGGGTGGGCACCTCGGTGATGACGTGGCGCGTGCGCACCAGCTCTTCCGCGTCCCTCAGCGTCTTGATCATCCGTGTTCCCCTCCTGTGGGGAAAACATTCCGCGCCGGGAGCGGATTCCGGCGTCCGCCTCCTTCACGGCTTCGCGGCCTGGGACACCTGCCACTGTCCCGGCGTCGTTCCGCTCCAGCGGCGGAAGGCGCGGGTGAAGGCGCTGGGGTCGCTGAAGCCCAGGAGGAAGGCGATCTCGAAGTGGGGCAACTGTCCGTCGCGCAGGAGCTGGAAGGCGCGGTCGCGGCGCACGGCGTCCTCCAGGCCCGCGAACGTGACGCCCTCTTCCCGCAGGCGGCGCTGGAGCGTGCGCTCACTCACCGCGAGCCGCGTCGCCACGTCCGCGGGGACAAGGTCCCCCGTGCGAGGCTGGGCCGCGAGCACCTCCTCCACGCGCTCGCGCCAGGAGCGGACCTCGTGGGCCTCCACCCGCGCCAGCTCCGCCTCCGCGCGGGCGTGGAGCAGGTTGCCCAGCTCGATGTCCGCGTGGCGGATGGGGAGGTTCGCGGCGGCCTCGTCGCCCTGCACGAGATTGGCGCTCGCGCCGTATTCGATGCCGACGCCGAGAAACTCCTCCACGGCCGGCGAAGCCGCATGGCGCGGATGCGTGACGCACACGCGCGTGGGGCGCCAGTCCTCGCCGCTGAGCGCGCGGCCGCTGGCCACCATCGCCACGAGCAGCCCCTCCACCGGGTGCTTCATGCGCGAGGCCCATTCATCCTGTGGGTCCAACTCCAGCTCCACGCGCATCATCCCAGGCAGTTGGAGGACGCGCCACGTCGTGCGCGGGTCCAGCAGCGCGTGGATGCGGCAATAGCGCTGGAGGGACGTGCGCAGGTCGGGGCTGTTGACGAGTACGTAGCCCACGAGCCCTACGTGGGTAGGCTCCAGCGCCTGCGCGAGCCGCACGGCCAGCGGCTCGGAGCCGCCTACCTCGACGAGCAGGGTCCACACGCGCTGGAGCGCCACGTAGGGAAGCCGCACGTCCGGCCTCGCGAGCAGGGCTTCGTCCACGCCCACCGCTTCGAGCAGCCGCTCCCGGGCGATGCCCAGCGACATGCCCACCTGGAACAGGGGGCGGAACAGCGAGGACTGGAGCGTCTGGGGACGCATGGCGGGCCAGCATGGCCTGACGTCCCCTCGCCTCGCAATGCGCGGTGGCGCCCGCGGACAATGCGTTGGCGCCCCGGGACCATGCACGCGGGGCATGGGAGCGCGATACCTCCCTTCAGGAGGAAGCGTCCGATGACCACCGCCACCGCCGCCGTCACCCGCCAGCCCCCGGGTCCCCGGGGCCACCTGATCATGGGCATCCTGCCCGACGTGCGCCGCGACATCCTGGGCTGCCTGGGCACGCTCCATCGCCAATACGGTGACGTGGTGCGCTACCGGCTGGGCCCCATGCGCTCGCACCTGGTCGCGCATCCGGACGCCGTGAAGCACGTGTTGCAGGACCACGTGAAGAACTACACGAAGGACCACCTCACGTACCGCATGGGCCGGTGGATCACCGGCAACGGCCTGCTCACGAGCACGGGGGACTTCTGGCTCCGGCAGCGGCGGCTCGCGCAGCCCGCCTTTCATCGACAGCGCATCGCGGGCATGGCCGCCGGAATGGTGAAGCAGACACAGGGACTGCTCCAGCGCTGGGAGACAGCCGCCGCGAACGGGACACCCGTGGGCATCAACGAGGAGATGATGCGGCTGACGCTGGCCATCGTCGGGGAGGCCCTCTTCGGCACGTCCGTGGAGGACCAGACCGAACGGGTGGGCGAGGCCTTCACCGAGCTGAGCCAGCAGATCGCCGAGCGCTTCCGCACCTTCCGCATGCTGCCGCCCGTGCTGCCCACCCGCTACGACCGCGCCTTCCGCGACGCGCGCGCCACGCTGCTGGGGACCGTGCGGGGCATCATCGCCACGCGGCGTCAGCGCGGCGACGACACGGGCGACCTGCTCTCCATGCTGATGCTCGCGCGCGACGAGGACACGGGCGAGGGCATGACGGACGAGCAGTTGGGGAGCGAGGTGATGACGATGCTCCTCGCCGGACACGAGACAACGGCCACGTCGCTGAGCTGGGTGTGGGGACTGCTGTCGAAGCACCCGGAGGTGGAGGCCCGGCTGCACGCGGAGCTGGACGCGGTGCTGGGAGGACGCGCGCCCACGGTGGAGGACGTGCCGAGGCTCGGGTACACGAAGCAGGTGGTGGAGGAGACGATGCGGCTGTACCCGGCGGCGGTCATCTTCAGCCGCAGCGTGGAGGAGGACGACGTCATTGGCGGCTTCCGCATCCCGAAGGGGACGTCGGTGGACGTGAGCCCCTACGTCACGCAGCGCCATCCGGACTTCTGGGAGGAGCCAGACGCGTTCCGTCCAGAGCGCTTCGCCCCCGAGGCCGCGGCGAAGCGCCACCGCTTCGCGTACTTCCCCTTCAGCGGCGGGCCCAGGCAGTGCATCGGCAACAGCTTCGCGATGATGGAGGCGCAGCTCGTGCTGGCCACCGTGGCCCAGCGCTACCGCCTGCGCGCAGCGCCCGGCTTCACGTTGGAGCCGGATTCACACCTGACGTTGCGGCCGAAGGGCGCGCTCCCCATGTACCTGGAGCGCCGGACCTGAGCGCTCACTGAGGCGTCACGGAAGCGCGCTGCACCTGCGTGACACCGGGCAGCGTGGGCGCGGGGTTGAGCGCCTGGACCAGCATGGCGCGCAGGGCCTCCGTGAGGTCTTCACCGGGAGCAATCACTCCGGCCGGAGCGCCCTGCAACGGCGCCGGCACCTCCGTGCCCACCACCACGATGGGGATGCGGACCTCCCAAGCAAGGTAGTGCGCCAGCCGCACCGCCGGCTCCGAGTTGTCCATCAACAGCGCGCCAATGGACCCCGCGCTGAACGGACGCCACAGCGGGCGCGCGGCCTCCGCGGGCGGCAGCACGCAGAAGTCCACGTTCAGCACGTCGCTCAGCTCCAGACGCCCCAGCGTCCCGAAGCCGCTCTTCACAGCGGTGGGGTCCGCCGACATCGCCTCCAGCCCCGGCACCCGCGCCAGGATGCGGCGTGCCGCGGATGAACCGCTGCCACAGACGAAGACCTTCGCCGTCGCCACCTTCGCCAGCGTCCTCGTGCGCAGCAGGCGCCCACGCAGCGCGTGCACCTCCGCCGCGCCGATGAGGTCGCTCGCGCCCAGGTTCTGGCCTTCGCTCTCCGTGGGGCGCGCCATGCCCTTCTGGAGCAGCGTGGACAGCACGCCCAGGACCTCCATGTCCGTGGCGGGCGCCAGGTCCAGCACCTCGCCCAGCGCTCGCGGCTGACGGAGCAGTTCCATCACCTGCGCCGTCACCGGGTGCTGCTCCTCGGACAGGTCCACCTCCGGTGCCAGCATCAGCCGCGTGTGGCGCGGCGGCAGGCCCGGCAACAGGCGGTTCACCTCGTCCGACTGACGCATGCCTTCCAGCAGCGCGTCGTCCATCGCGCGGTTGATGCGCGGGCGCGCGGCGCTGGTGCCGGGCGTGAAGGTGAAGTTGCCCTCCGTCCACGACAGGAGCCGGAACAGCGCCTTCTCCCCTTCCACCCTCCCGAGCCGCGCGTTCACCGTGCGGCCGTCGGAGACGGTGATCTCCCCGCGCTCCGCGCCGCGCTCCAGCGACAGCTTCCCGTTGCGCTTGTTCATGCCCAGGATCTGCATGAGGTCCGGGATGCTGAGCTGGCTGAGCGAGCCTTCGATTTCCTGCTGCTCGCTCTTGAGGTCCTTGGCCGCTTCGTTGCGCCGGAAGATGTGCTCGATGCGGCTGAGCACTTCGTCCAGGTTGAAGGGCTTGCGCAGCGTGCCGTCCCGCATGCCCCGCGCCCGGTCCGAGTCCAGGCTGGACGTGGTGAGCACCACCGGGATGTCTTCCGTGCGCGGGTTGGTGCGCAGGATTTGAACGAACGTGCGCGCGTCCAGGAGCCGGCACGCCTCGTCGAAGAGCGTCAGGTCCGGGTGCCGGAGCACCGCGACCTCCAGCGCCCGCGAGCCATCCGGCGCGTAGTGCACCTGATAGCCCTTCGTGCGCAGCGCCCGCGACAGGGCGCGCACCGAGTCGAGGTCGGGGTCGGCGATGAGGATCTTCCGCACCGTGGCCAAGGTCGCTTGCTCCGCTTCGTGACGTCAGTAGGGCTGCAGGTCGTATTCGGCCTGCAGCTTGGAGATGAGCCCGTCCACCACCGCGGTGTCCGAGGTGTGGAACCCCCACGTCGCGCCCCGCCCGCGCCGCTGGATGAGCGCGTACGACGCACTCTCCGACAGCCAGAGGATGAACTCGTGGCGCGCCACCCGTTCGTCCCCTTCCAGGAACACCGGCGTGAGCGCCGCGTGCGACTCCAGGTCCACGCGGCGGCCCAACAGGTAGATGCGAGACGACAGGTCCGGCGGCGCCTGCTCCAGTCCCACCGCCAGCGGCAGATCCGCGCGGATCTCCGGGCCGCCCACGTAGAGCAACCCGCGCGAGCCCGGGTCGCGCACCAGCTCCCGGGCGATCTCCACCTGGAGCTCGTCGAAGAGCACGTCCGCCACCTTGCCCCGGCGGCTGGGCTCCGCGCGGTCATCCGTGGGCAGGCGCGGGCTGTTGGGCGTGCCCAGCAGCAGGTCCACCTCGTCCCAGAACGGCAGCCCGTCCAGCATCAGCCGGCGCTGGAGCGACGCGCGGCGCTCGTCCATGCGGCGGCGGCAGCGGTGCACCAGCTCGTCGAAGTCCTCGCCGTCCTTGGGGAAGGTGCTGGCGCCACCCACGAGCGCCAGCGGCAGGCGCTGCTCCACATCCTGCACGTCCGGCTCGTCGCGCACGGCGGCGACGGCGCGGCGCACGAACATCATCGCGCCGAAGAAGTCCGTCTCCGGAAGGAGGAGGTAGAACTCCTGGTCGCTCGCCTTCGCGATGACGTCCGAGTCGCGGATGATTTTACTGAGCGCCTTGATGATGCCGCGCACGGCCTTCTTCGCGTCCTGCGCGCCCAACCGCACGCGCACCAGCGGCAGGTTGTCGATGCTGAAGGTCAGCAGCGAGAACGTGCGCCCGTACCTGCGCGCCTTGTAGATCTCCTTGGACGCGTAGTCGGTGAAGTAGCTGAGGTTGTACGCGGCGGTGTCGCGGTCGCGCAGGCCCAGGCGCTGGAGCGCCATCAGCTTGCGGCCGTTCTTCACGCCCACCGCGGCGAAGTCCGCCAGCACCTTCGCGTCGCGCGTGTGCTCCACGCGGAAGTCGCCGGTGAGCGGGTCGGACAGCTGCGCCAGTCCCATCACCTCCCCGGCGGCCACCAGCGGCACGTACAGCACCGGAGAGCGCTCATCGCGCGCGAGCCACGGAGCGGCTTCGCGCAGGCGCAGGGACAGCGGCCCCTCCGGGCTCATCTTCTCCGGCAGGAACTGCTTGTCGAGCAGGCCCCGGTAGGAGCGCAGCGCCAGGTCTCCCCGGTCGTCCACCACCCACAGCGCGGCGCTCTGCGCGTCGCACACCGCGCCCAGGTCCGCGATGACGCGCTCCTGGAGCCATTCCAGGTCCGGATGGGAGAGCAGCTCCAGGCAGCGCTGCTGGAGGTTGTGGAAGCGGGCGAACTCCAGGTTCTCGTCCTGGAGCCGGGCGCGCTCGTGGCGCAGCTGGGCGCGCTCCATGGCGCGGTCCACCGCGAGCAGCAGGTCCGACTCCTCCACGGGCTTGACCAGGCAGTCCGCCACGCCCAGGCGCAGCGCGACCTCCGAGCCCTGCACGTCATCGCGCGTGCTGACGAGGATGACCTCCTGCTCGGGGTCGCGTTCGCGCAGGCGCGCGGTGAGCGAGAAGCCGTCCACGCCGGGCATCACCACGTCGGTGAGCACCAGGTCAAACGTCGCCCGGGCCACCTCTGCCAGGGCCAGGGTGGCGTTCTCCACCGCCACCACGCGGTGCCCCCGGCGCGACAGCAGGTCCGCGGCGAGTTGTCGGAAGAACAGGTCGTCGTCGACGACGAGGATGGGACCGGCCACGGCGCTCGGGGGGCGAAGGGAGGAAAACCGAAGGCTATCGGGCCCTTGGAAGCACGACAACGCCTTCGAAGACGAAGGCCACGGGGCCTCGGAGCCGGATGTCGGACAGGTCGTCCGGAACGCGGATTCTCAGGTCTCCGCCCGGCAGGGTGACGCGCAGCCAGGCATTCGAGGGCAGGCGCTTCGCCAGCACGGCCGCCACGGCGGACGCACACGCCCCCGTCCCACAGGCCTGGGTGAGGCCGCAGCCGCGCTCCCAGACGACGACGGTGAGGCCGTCCTCGTCCACGCGGACGAACTCCACGTTGGTGCGGTCCGGGAAGGCGGGGTGCCGCTCCAGGCCGGGGCCCAGGCGCTCGGCGGCTTCCAGGGGCTGGTCCAGGAGCACCAGGTGCGGGTTGCCCATGTTCACCGCGGTGCCGAGCAGGCCTTCATGCCCGGGCACGGGGGCGCTCACGAAAGGCTGGCCGGTCGTCCCGGAGGGCAGGTTCGCGGCCACCAGCCGGGCCGGGCCCATGGAGATGTCCACGCCGACGACGCCGCCATCGCCGTAGCCGGGCTCGCAGGTGAGCACGCCGGCCCCGGTCTCCACGTCGATGAGCGCGGGGTGCTTGCCGGAGTGGTCCACCAGATACTTCACCGCACAGCGCAGGCCGTTGCCGCACATCTCCGCGATGCTGCCGTCGGCGTTGTGGACGACCATGCGGGCAAGGCCGCGGGACGACGGGAGGATGGCGAGCACCCCGTCCGCGCCAATGCCCCGGCGCCGGTCGCACAGCCAGCGGGACTGCTCCGCGTCGATGTCCAGGCCCGTGCGGCGCCGGTCCAGGACGACGAAGTCGTTGCCCAGGCCGTGGTACTTGAAGATGCGTTCGCTTGCGTCCACGGGGGGAAGTGTAGACGCCCGCGTTTATTCGCGCTCGCCGACCTTCTTGGGCGCGGTGGGAACGTCCAGGGCAGGCATGGCCCGGCGCGAGGCTCCGGGAGCGGCGGGGGCACTGGCGCGGCGCAGCTCGGCCAGTTCGGCCTCCCGGGCGGCGAGCTGGTCCTGCATCTTCTCCACGTGGGCCTGGAGGACCTCCATCTCCGCGGCCATCTCCAGCACGTCCTCCGGAGGCGGTGCGGCGGCGGACTTCGATTCCTCCAGGGCCTGGAGCAGGGTCTGTCGTTCGGTCTCCAGCGCGTCCAGCCGGGCCTGCTGTTCGCGGATCCGGGTGGAGAGCTGGTCGCGTTCAGCGCGCTCGGTGTCCAGGAGGCGCGCGGCATCCGCGGCGGTGGTCTCCAGGGAGTTGGTCCGGCCCTCCAGGCGGACGCGGGCGGCGCGGGCGACCGTCAGGTCCGACTGGAGGCGCTCGCGTTCGGAGGCCATGGCGGTGCGCTCGGTGTCCGCGCGGCGGGCATGGGCTTCAGCATCGGCGGCGGCCTGGGTCAGGGCGGCGACGCGGGACTCCAGCGCGGCCTGTTCGGTCCGCGCGTCCTCGAGCGCCGTGGCGAGCCGGGACTCCATGGCGGCGAGCGATTCGCGGGTCTGTTCGGCGGATTGGGCGAGGCGGGCTTCGAGTTCGGCCTGTTCCGTCGAGGCGCGAGCCTGGGCTTCCGAGAGACGGGCGTCGCGCTCCGCGTTCGCGGAGTCGGATTGAGCGGTGAGGTCCGCGATGCGGGCTTCGAGTTCGGCCCGTTCCGCGGCGGTCCGGGCGGTGGCGTCCGCGAGCTGTGCCTCGATGGAGGCCTTCTCTTCGCGGGCCTGCTCCGTGAGTTCGGCGAGACGGACTTCGAGCTCCGACCGCTCCGTGCCGGCCTGGGCGGTGGCTTCCGCGAGCCGCACTTCCAGTTCGGCCTTCTCCGTGGCGGCCTGGGCGAGCGTTTCGGCGAGGCGTGTTTCGAGTTCGGCCTTCTCCGTCCCGGATGTCGCGAGGAGTTCGTTGAGCCGCGTCTCCAGTTCGGCCTTCTCGGTCCCGGCGTTCGCGAGGAGTTCGTTGAGCCGCGTCTCCAGTTCGGCCTTCTCCAGGCCGGCTCGCGCGAGCGCTTCGTTGAGGCGCAGCTCCAGCGTGGCCTTGTCCGTGCCCGCGCTGGTGAGCGCTTCGGTCAGGCGAAGCTCCAGCTCAGCCTGCTCCGTGCCGGCCTGAGAGGTGGCTTCCGCGAGACGGGCTTCCAGGTCGGTCCGCTCCTGCTCCGCGCGAGTGGTGAGGTCCGCGAGCTGTGCTTCCAGGGTGGCGGTGCGCTCGTTCCCGGTCTGGACGGTCTCCGTGAGCCGGGCCGCGTCCGCGCGAGCGGTTGCCAGTTCCTCGCGCAGACCTTCCAGCGAGGACTCCAGGTTCGTGGCCTTGCCCGCGAAGCGGCGCGCGGTTTCGAGCTGCACCACGAGCACTTCCGCGTGCTCGCGCGTGGCGGCGAGCCGGTCGCTGGCGTCCACCAACTCCGCTTCCAGCCGGCCGACTTGCTGGCTCCGCTCATGCAGCGCGGCGTGCGCCCGTTGCAGTTCGGAGCCCAGGCGCATCAACTCCTGGTGCGCGGCGCCCAAGCGGGCCGTCTCCGCGCGCAGGGCCGTCAGCTCCTGCTCCTTCAGCCCCAGCTGCTCGCGCAGTTCGTCCAGGTCCTGCTGCTGCCGCTCGGTCCGCGAGAGCGCGCCTTCCAGCTGCGCCTCCATGGAGACCCGCAAGGCGCTGGCTTCGCGCAGTTCCTGTTCGCGAGCGGTCAGGGACTCCGTGAGACGTGCGGCCCGGGCTTCGGACTCGCGTGCCGCGTCCTGCGACTGCGAGCCCTCCGCGAGACGGGTCTCCGCCTGCGCGAGTGAATCCTCCAACGCGCTGAGGTTCGAGGTCTCCGCGGCGAGCCGGAACTCCACCTCCGTCAGAGAGGCTTCCAGTCCGACGCGGCGCGACGTCTCGGAAGAGGCGCGATTCTCCGCGTCCGCCAGGGACTGCTCCAGGGTGGCGAGGCGGGCCTCCGCGTCCTTCAACGAGGCTTCCAGCTCGGAGCGGCGAGCGGTCTCGGCGGCAATCGTGGACTCCGCCGTGGCGATGGATGCTTCCAGTTCGGAACGGCGGGTGGACTCCGCGGCCTGCCGGACGTCGACCTCCAAGAGCGATGCTTCGAGTTCAGCACGCCGCGTGGACTCCGTGGCCTGCCGGGACTCCGCCTCCGCGAGCGCCGCTTCCAGCTCGGAGCGCCGCGTGGATTCAGCAGCCTGCCGGGCCTCCGTCTCCGCGAGCGCCGCTTCCAGCTCAGCACGCCGCGTGGACTCCGCGGCCTGTCGGGCCTCCGCCTCTGAAAGCGCCGCTTCCAGCTCGGAGCGCCGCGTGGACTCCGTGGCAAGCCGGGCCTCGGCCTCCGCGAGCCTCCGCGCCAACGATGCATGGCGCTCGGTCTCCGTGGTCTGCCGGGACTCCGCCTCAGCCAGGGCCTGCTCCAGCGCAGTCAGACGCGCGGCATCCGCGGCATGGCGGGCCTCTGCCTCCGCGAGCGACTGCTCCAGCGCGGCCCCTTGCGAAGACGCGGCGGAATGGCGGGCTTCGGCCTCCGCGAGCGACTGCTCCAGCACGGCCCCTTGCGCGGTCTCGGTCGCGAGGCGGGCCTCGGCCTCCGTGAGGGCCTGCTGCATCGCGGGGAGACGGGCGGCCTCTTCAGCGAAACGGGACTCGGTGTCCGACAGCGACGCTTCCAGTTCGGCGCGGCGGGCTTCGACTTCCGCGAGCCGGGTCTGGACGGATGCCCGCGCCTGCTCCGCTTCGGCCAGGCGCTCGCGCTGAGCCGAGGCCTCCGCGCGCAGGGTCTCCAGCTCCGAGCGCAGCGCAGCCTCATCCGTCGCGCGCGACTCGCGGTCGCGAACCTCCTGCGTACGCGCATCATCGAGCGAGGACAGCGCCTCCACCTCGGACCGCCGCGCCTCGGTGAGCTCCGCGCGCAGCTCACGCACCGTCGCATCCAGGGCCGCCTGCGATTGCTTCGCCTCCGTCAGCGCGGCACGGGCCTCTTCCAGCTCCCGGGCGTATCCACGCGCCTCGTCCGCCGACGCCGCGTGCGACTGCCGCAGATCTTCGTTCGTGCGCTGCGCTTCGGCGAAGGAGGCCTGGACCTCTGAAAGGGTCTGGCGCGTCTGCTCGAAGGCAGCCTCGGTGGACAGCCGCGCGGCACGCGCCGCCGACAGGTCCGTTTCGAGCTGGCCCCGAGCCTCCTGTGCCGAAATCCGCGAGGCTTCAGCCCGGGCGCGCTCCTCGTCCAGCGCCGAAGCGGAGCTCTGCTGGAGCTGGGCGAACGACGCCTCCAACCGGGCCCGCTGCGCGCGCTCCTCCTCCAAAACCGTGCGCGCCACGCCCAGCGCGGCATCCAGCCGCAGCCGGTCCGATTCCAGTGCGCTCTGCGCCTCGTTCCACGAGGACTCGGAACCCTCCAGTCGGGAGCGAAGGGCCCGCTCCGCGTCGAGCGACTCCTGAAGGTTCGCGAGTGCCACCTGCGCGCGGGCCTGCTGCTCGCGCTCCGACAGCAGCTGCGCCTGGGTATCGGCGAGCAACGCCTCCCAGCGAGCCCCCCGCTCCTGCTCGTGGGTCAGGGACTCGCGAGCCGCATCAAGCTCCGCCTGCACCGAGGCCCGGGCCTTCTGCTCCCGAGCCAGGTCCTCCTGGATGAGCGCGGCCAGGGCTTCCGAGTCGGTCAACTCCTGCCGCAACGAGCGGAGCGTTGCCTCCAGCTCCGTGTTCTTCGCCTCGGCGGTCTCGCGCGCCTGGTTCGACTCCGCGAGCCGGACCCCGTGGTCCCACACTTCACGGGCCAGGGTGTCCCGGGCTTCGGAACGGGCCTGTTCGACCGCGGCATCGAGTGCCTCCGCGGCACGCGCCTCCGCCGCCGTGAGCCGGGCCTCCGCCTCGGCGCGCACGTCGGCGAGCACCTGCTCCGTCTGGCCGCTCGACACGGCGCGGGCGTCGGTGAGCGCGGTGGCCGAGCGGGCTTCGGCCTCTTCCAGCCGACGGGCCAGGAGCGCCTCGGCTTCGGCACGCACCTCCACGAGCATCCGCGCCGCGCGGACTTCAGCTTCTTCCAACTGCCGGACCCGTTCGGCCTCGGACTCGGCGCGGGCTTCGGCCAGCGCCTGGGCCCGTTCGGCCTCCGCCTCGGCACGCGCTTCCGCGAGGGCCTGCGCTGTCCGTGCCTCGACATCCGCCAGTTGCCGGCTCCGCTGAGCCGAGGCCGTGGCACGGACTTCGGTGAGCGCCTGCTCGCGGCGGCTCTCCGCTTCCGCCAGGGCCGCGGCCCGTTCAACGGCGGCGTCCGCGAGCACCTTCGCCACCCGAGCGTCCGCGTCGGCCAGAGCCCGCTCGACACGGGCCTCCGCATCCGCCCGAGCCGCATCCAGCGCCTGAGCCGCCTCCGCCACCGCGCGTTCGACACGGGCATCCGCATCGGCCCGAGCTGCCTCCAGCGCCTGAGCCGCCTCGCGAGCATCCGCCAGCGCACGCTCGACACGGGTATCCGCATCAGACCGGTTCGCCTCCAGCGCCTGAGCCGCCTCGCGAGCATCCGCCGCCGCACGCTCGACACGGGCATCCGCGTCGGACCGGGCCTCCTCCAACTCCCGAGCGAGCCGGGCCTCCGCGTCGGACCGGGCCTCCGCCAACGCCTTCTCGAGCCGGGCCTCCGCCTGCTCACGGGCCTCCTCCAGCGCGAGCTCCGCGAAAGCCCGTTCCTCCTCCAACGCCTGCGCGAGCCGAGCCTCCTCCTGCTCGCGGGCCTCCGCCAGCGCGCGCTCCTGCCGCGAATCCGCGTCGGAATGCGCGGCGGCCAGCGCGTTCGTCACCCGCTCGTCGGCCTCGGCACGGGCCTGGGCCAGCGCCTCCTCCAGCCTTGCCTGCGCCTGGGCCCGCTCCGCGTCGATGGCCTGGACGAGCGCGGCTTCCACACGGACGCGCTCCGTCTCCGCCGCCACCAGCCGCTGCCCCGCGACGTGCTGCGCGGACTCGACCCGCTTCTGCTCCGCCTCCAGAGACTCCAGGCGCAGCCCGGCCGCGTGAAGCTCCTCCTCCAACCGCGCCGCCAGCGCCCGAGCCGCTGACTCCGACTGAGCGCGGCCCTCCAGCTCCTGCCGCAGCCGGCCTTCCGCCTCACGCGCGCTGGTGAGCTCCGTCTCCAGACCGCGCTGCAACGCCTCGCGCTCGGAGAGCCGCGCCTCCGCGTCCTTGCGCGCCCCTTCGGCGGAGTGCATCCGCTGCTGGGCCTCGGCGAGCTCCCGGCGCGCTCGCGCCAGCTCCGCGTCCTTCACCGGAACCGCGTCGCCCGCCGTCCGCGCCGACTCCTGCGCGCGCGCCAGCTCCGCCTTCAGGTGCTCCACCGCCGCGAGCGCCGTCGAATACTGCTCCGCGATGCGCAGCTCCCGCTCGCGAGCCGCCTCCGCCTGCCGGCGCTTGTCCTCCGCGCCGTCCTGCGCGCGCTCCGCCGCCAGCCGGTCCCGCTCCCGGTCGATGCGCAGCGAGCCCAGCTCATCCTGCAGGTCGCGCAGCTCCGTGTACGCCTGCGTCAGCCGCTCGCGAGACTCATCCAGCGTCGCCGCCGTCTCCTCGCGCCGCGCCCGCTCCAGCCGCAGAGTCTCCTGCGCGGCAAGCGCCTGCACGCCCGCGTCCGCCTGCGCACGCTGCGCCGCCTCCACCTCCAGGCGCTGCGCCGTCAGCCGCCGGTCCGCATCGGCGATCCGCTCCGTCGCGACCTGCAACTCCAGCTCACGGCGCCGCAGCCGGCTGCTCAGGTCGTCCCGCTCGCGCGCGGACTCCACCGTGCCCCGAGCCTGCTCCAGCTGCGCGGTCAGCCGCGCCATGTCCTGCCGGGCGCCCTCCAGCGCCGGCTTGAGCGACACGACCTCCGCCTCGCGGTCTCCAATCTCCGCGCGAAGCTTCGACACCGCTTCCTTCAGCCGCCCTGCCCGCTCCTCCCACGTCTTCGCCCGGGCCGCGACCTCGTCCAGCTTGCCGCGCGTGAAGGCCAGCGGCTCCGGCGGCAGCTGCACCCACGTGGGGTCCACCACCCGCGTCGGCTCCAGGCCCGCCATCACCACGAAGTACGCCGCCTCGCTGTGCCGCACGAGCGAGCCGTCCACCTGCAACCCGTCGCCCCGCTCGAACGCCAGCTGGTAGCCCAGCACCGGCGACTGCGTGGCCACCTCTACATGGGGGAAGTGCGCCGTCAGCGCGTCCAGCAGCTGCCCGTACGTGGGCGGCACCGTCTCTTCCGGCTCCAGCAACTGAGGCAGCGCCAGCCCCGCGATGTTGCGCAGGCCGCCCACCAGGAAGCCCTGCCGGGCCACCAGCCGCGCCAGCTCCGCCAACAGCTCCGGCGCGCGCACGTAGGGCGCCAGGTCCGTCACCAGCACCAGGTCGAAGCTTCCCGCCTCCAGGTCGTCATAGACGTTGGCGCGGAAGCGCAGCTGCGGGTGCGCATGGGCCTTCTGCGCCGCCTCCACCGCGGACACGTCCGCGTCGCACGCCACCACGGTGCGCGCGCCCCGCTCCACCAGGAAGCGCGCGCTCTCGCCGCCCGTGGACGCCACGGCGTCGACCTCGAGCACGCGCCGGCGCGCGAACAGGCTCTCCGCGAAGATGTAGCGGGGCAGCAGCTCGCTGGGCCCCATGCGACGAAAGGTGGATTGCAAATGATGATCCCGACAGGGCGGTAATCGTAGCGTTGGAGTCCCAGAAGACCCAATTTCAGGTTTCGACCCCCACGGGCCCAAGCCCGTCCGACCGGAGAGCAGGCGACATGACCACCCATTCACCGCAGGGATTCGGCTACCGGGCCCGCCGCACCTTCACCCGGCTCGTCGTCTTCCTCGTCATCCTGGGCCTGGGTGGCGGCGTCGTCTTCCTCCTGGGCCAGCTCAACGCCCGCACCTTCACCGTCCTGCAGGAGAACGGCGAGCTGGTGGTGATGAAGGGCCGCGCCCTGCCCACCGGCGCCGCCGCCTACCGCCCCGGGGACCCGCGCCTCGCGGACGCCTACGCCCCCCTCCCCCTGGAGGGCCAGGACGTCACCCTGCTGACGCAGCAGAAGTTCACCGACCGCGACGACCTGGACCGCGCCCTCTTCCCCCTCCTGGAGACCCTGGCCCGCCCGCGCATCGCGTCCGGCGAGCCCGCCAAGGTGGAGCGCGGCCTCTATTATCTGCGCCGCGCGGAGAAGCTCTCCGGCATCACCGAGGAGCAGCGCCGCAGCCTCCAGTCCATGCTCACCGACGTGGCCTTCTACCAGGCGCGCCAGAAGCTGGAGGACGCCCGCCGCCTCGTGTCCGAGGGCCTGGCCCAGCTCAAGCTCGCCGCGGAGTCGGAGAACCGCCACGCCCGCGCCGCCAACCAGATGCTCACCACCGTGGGCCCCACCGCCCGCGACCTGGAGGAGGCCCTGCGCCGCGCCGTCCACAGCGAGAGCGCCCCGGACAACACCCCTGTAGCACCCGCG